>CANHJR010000142.1 GCA_947461165.1 Saprospirales bacterium
CACTAAGTCACTGATAGACATAGAAAAAGCCATCATTGCTGATGGCTTGTCTTATTTTGCTCTCCCTGCTGGACTTGAACCAGCGACCCTCTGATTAACAGTCAGATGCTCTAACCAACTGAGCTAAGGAAGATTCTACTTTTTCTCAAAAGCGAGTGCAAATATAAGAGATTTTGTATATTTGCAAACTTTTTTTTATAGTTCATTTAAATATATCTCAATGAGTATCGTAGTAGTAGGAACTATGGCGTTTGATGCCATCAAAACACCTTTCGGACAAACAGACAAAATCATAGGTGGTGCAGCTACTTATATCGCATATTCCGCCTCTTATTTTCACAAGCCTATCAATCTGGTTTCGATTGTTGGAGGTGATTTTGACTTTGCAGAAATGGAAAACTTAAAGTCTCGAGGTGCAGACACCACTGGTGTAGAGATCAAACAAGATGGGAAGTCATTTTTCTGGTCAGGATCATATCATATGGACATGAACTCGCGTGACACCTTGATTACGGATTTGAATGTATTGACAGAATTCAATCCGATTTTACCAGAAAGCTATCAAAATAGCGAATTTTTATTGCTTGGAAACATTGATCCAAATCTACAATTAAATGTGATTAATCAGATGTCGACAAGACCAAAGCTGATTGTCTTGGACACAATGAATTTCTGGATGGATATCATGATGGATACATTTTTGGAAGTTATAGCAAAGGTAGATGTCCTAACAATAAACGATAGCGAAGCGCGTCAACTTTCTGGCGAATATTCACTGGTGAAAGCCGCAAATAAAATCCTAGCAATGGGACCCAAATACCTTATCATCAAAAAAGGTGAAAATGGCGCATTGCTATTCCATGGAAATCAAGTATTCTCGGCACCAGCATTGCCATTGGAGGATGTTTTTGATCCAACAGGAGCAGGAGATACATTTGCAGGAGGATTTATAGGCCATCTTGCGAAGACAGGAGATATATCTTTTGACAATATGAAGCGTGCGATTATTTACGGTTCCGCCATGGCTTCGTTCTGCGTAGAAAAATTCGGTACAGAACGCCTGAAGAATCTCAGTGAACAAGAAATTGCGAATCGTGTCCAGGAGTTTGTCAAATTGACAAATTTTGATATCGCATCATAAATTACCTACAAACGTGGCTATCGCGGTTTTGCGAAATATCAAAAACGAGGAAAGTCCGGACAGCATAGAGCACTCTACTAGCTAACGGCTAGGATCGAAAGCAATTTCGATACGGAAAGTGTCACAGAAAATAAACCGCCCAGTTTTGATTCATTCAAATGCTAGGCAAGGGTGAAAACGAGAGGTAAGAGCTCCCGACTTCGTCCAGTGATGGTCGATGGAGATAAACCCTAGAGGCTGAAAGACCAAATATATCTTGTATGAACTCGCTCGGTTCGTTTCTGACTTGTCAGATAATCAAGAAGGGTAGGTCGTTTGATCTCGTTGGCAACGACGAGACTAGATAAATGGTAGCCAAATAGCAGGATTTATCCAGCTATGATACAGAATCCGGCTTATGCGTTTGTAGGATTTTTTTTAAAACCAGATATACGGACAGACATCGTAATGTCTGTCTTTATCTTTCCGAATATTGAACAAATAGCCAAATGACAATTCCAAACCACCATAACTGTTTGAAGCTACTCGCAGTGGGGAGGTGTTCATATCATAACTGAGTTGAATGGATGTTTTATCTTGATCCAGGTGAATCCATGGGATGAATGCATCACCCAATCGAAAGCTAATCCCTGCCTTGACCTTGCTCTTTTCATAACTATCTGGCTTGAAATTGAAGCTCGCACCAATCCCTATAACTGTTTCATCTTTGCTATCTTGGTACTGATAGAAAAGTAAGGGTACAAGACTCCATTTTTTATAGACATGAAACTCGCCATTTCCATAGAAGTTATACTTTGGAGATAACAAGGTGTTTGTGGAGTTTTTTAGAAAATTTTGCTCCGAAGTACGAATATGCTGTGCACTGAGCCCCAGATTGAAGACATGCTCACTATTGAGCGTTTGCTGATAATTCACTCCAATTCCAGCATCGATGAAGCTTAGATTCAAGATATCAAATTGTTCTGTCACAGGAATACTTGGGTCAAAATAGTCTCCATTGAACTGTTCGTCATAGGTCAATGCGAAAGGGTCATATCGACGTTGAAAATAGTTGAGAGCTCCCCCTATGGACAAGATCATAAAATTATTTCCGGATGTCACAAAATGATATGCACCAGAAAGCGAGCCTTGTAATGTGGTAAATCGGGAATCGCCTGCTTGATCTGCAACGATGACGACTCCTACTCCCACTCTATCTGGCGAGTGTTTAAACTTGAAATTGACATCGCCACTAAGACCTACTGAGTTATATCCTACACTCACTGTTTGCCATTGGTTGCGAGCGATAGCTGCAAATCTAAAATCCTTGTCGCTCCCTCCTGTATTGGCGGGATTCAAAAGCAACGGGGTCCGATAGTATTGACTGAAATGGATGTCTTGGGCAGACAAATTAAAAATACCGAAGATGACAAGCACTAAGAGCGCAAGATGAGAATTTGTGATTAAAATAAAATTCCATCTCATGGATTTATTTAATTAAGGTCACATTACCGCTCTTGGAGTAGGTTGCGCCACCAAGACATTTCACCCAGAAATGATATGCATATACTGATGGCTCCATGACTGCACCTTTGAAGGTGCCATCCCAGCCTTTTTTCTGGACATCTGATTCAAACACTAGCTGTCCCCATCTATCATATATCTCTAGTCTCATCAGCTCAATATTGTCCCCACGCAAATATAAGATATCATTTTTCTGATCTTGATTGGGAGTGAATCCTGTCGGGAGATAGATCTCTGGCTCCTTACAATCTTCAAAATAGACATCAACCACCACAGAGTCAGCACTTCTACAACCCAGTGGACTTCTTACTTGGACCGTGTAGGTCGTAGTCTCTAGAGGCCTTGCCTTAGGACTTGGTATCAAATAGTTATCCAAGGTTGATCTAGGTGACCAAACATATCCTATGATCGCTTTTGCTGATGTACTGAGTCTAGAAGTTTTGCCGTACTCAATTCGCTGCGGATCTGCACTTAGTTTTAAATCATCCAAGTCTCGACTGACATCTGCCTTGACAGAGTCTTTGTATTGACAGAGGTTGAACACTGAACTAGTCGCTTCACAATAAATCCATAATGAATCCCTCAAAATATAATTTGCAGCAGGCCCATTGGAGCTGAGCTGCGAAGGGGTCGACCAGGTATAGGTAAACGAATTATTGAAATTGGCAGAAAATGGCACTGTGTCTCCTCTACAAACAAGGTTCTAGCCTGTAATTTTTATAAACTGAGTATCTTTCTGAACAGTGATAGAATCCAAAAGACTGCAGGAAAGCCCAGCAGGCCTTGTCAATTGACCTAGGATATAAAATGTAGTTGACTGTGTAATCCATGCTGCAATTTTGTGTGTTCCCTGCCCCCTCAAAATTGTTGAAGTAGGCGTTGAGGACCAGATATAATTCACTTTTGGAAGATAATTCATTTCCAGATACAGAGTGTCAAAGCGACAATTTTTGGCCACCCTATTGTTAAACCGATAATTGCTAGTATCAAAGGTCTTGACCAAAAATGCAGATCTCAATATGCAATTATTTGAGTCTGTAATGGTTAGCCGATAATTGGTTGTGACTGGAACATTTACGGTAATAGGATTCGTAGTCATGCCATTGGACCAAAGATAATTGGCTTTTTGTATGGAGCTTGCAGTTAAGGTAACCGCATCATTCAGACAAATAACAGAATCGCCAGTAATACGAAGTGCATCATCTGCAATACTTACTTTGAAAGAATCGACAGTAGAACATCCCTTATAATTGACCTCAACATAAAAATACCTTGAAGAATCTACTCTAAACGTAGCCGTAGAGCCGGTCTGATTAAACAATAAATTGGTAGGATACCAGCGATAAGTAGCTCCAGGAAGGTTCTCTGTTTTCAGAATTGAAAAACTATCCTTGCACTGAACTGGGCTTCCTTTGATTTTGACCTTCTCTTCAAAGATGAGCACATTCCCGGTATCAGCGAACTGGCATGTTGGACGGTTTGCGATAGAGGCATTGATCCAGATTTTTGATTGAACATTGAAATTGCCAAATCGAGCCGGCGTTGCTCCTTGGGTTGTTTGCAATAATCCTGCTGGCGACCATACATAACGAAATCGTGCACTTGGGTTCGCCGTTGCAAAAATGGTTGAATTTCTGCAGGCAATGGAGTCATAATTCCAAGATATGGCATCCTTTAAA
>CANHJR010000143.1 GCA_947461165.1 Saprospirales bacterium
CTTGACTAGATTCATAAAAGCATCAATCTGTGCTTGATATTTATTGCTCATAAGTAGTGTTTAGTTATGTTATAATAAAATGACAAAGCTAAACTGATTACAAATTAGGTATCAGCAAGTTATCCACTTTTGTCTAGCTTATGTACAAAAAAAATAGTCTCAATTTTCATTGAGACTATTTGCATTTTACAAAATTAAATTAGAATTACTTCGTTCCAGCTCTTAGGCCTGGGTGAGGACTAGGTGGGTTTCCTATTCCAGACTCGCCATCCTGTGCGCTTCTAAACATTACCGCTCTATCAGCTTCTGGTTCACCAACACCTTCAAGATTGTATCGAACAATGAATCTATCTCTCGAAATTCCAAACTTCTCAGAAAGATAATTTGTAACTTCCATAGCTCTGTTGTATGATAGTTGCTCATTCAACTTGCCATTGGTCGTGTTTTTATCATTGATTCCATTGACAACTAATTTCATATCTGGACAAACTTGCATTTTGTCACCAACTGTTTTCAAAGAAGGGATCATAGAAGAATTAACACCATATTTGTTTTTTTCAAATTGAACACTAGGCAGTGAACTTTCTGCGCAAGCTCCTGAAACTTCTTTTGGTGGTTGTGGTGCAGAAACTTTCTTTTCCATGCCCTCACAACAAGCTGGAGGTGGAACTTTCGCTACTCCATTATTATCGACAGGGTATCCAGCAGGTGAATAAGGCTCTTTATCATCGCAATCAATCAGACCATCCTTGTCACTATCCATCATGATACCTTTTGTATCTACATTGCAACCTTCTCTTGATCCTGGCTCTTGATCCAAGATATTTGGAACACCATCACCATCGTCATCCATAAGTGCTTCGTTAAGTGCTTTTTTAGGATTGATAGAAGCCAATTTTTTGTTAATTTCTTCTTGTGGGTTTCTCCAATACAGAGGCTTTTGACCTTTTTTACCCAATATATAGTTCGCTTTGATTGTTGTGTTAGATATAATATCATTCATCTGACTGAACTGTGGAGCCCTCGAAAAATTAGCGAAGCGCTCACCATCCAGATAATCATCAAAAAGATAGTTGAATCTTTGCTCAATACCTAATGAGAATTTGTCAGTAATTGCTCTCGTAACTCCTGTTCCAAATCCAATCCCGGCTACCAAACTATATCCACCAACGTTGTCAGAAGAAACCAATGTTTCATAGTTGCCATCTAATACATTATCCATAAACTTACCAGCCTCATTTTTTGCTTTTTGCTCACCAGAACCATTTGCTATCAATTGATTGAAAACAGTTTCAGCACCTGCAAAATTATGTACAACACCGTTTGTAGAATAGTCTGCCTTTGTACGATAAGCTGTCAAAGAAGGTCCTGCAAAAAACTCAAGCAACCATTTTGGGGAAGCTTTGTATAAGCTATTGTTTCCAATAGTCACAATATTATCTATAGATAGGGTGTGTGAATAAGACTGAGTTGCTGGAAACCATACATCCTTGGCTGGATCGAATGCCAATCTATTGGTAACTGCGGTGTAATGAGGAAGATTGTCCTTCATTGTTGCTGTTCCATAATTGTATTGTAGTCGCATTGAAAAAGCGTGCGTAAACGCCTTTCTGATATGTAGTCCAAATGTGGAATTATCAAAGTTCGCTTTTACATTAGAGTTTACATCTCCCCATATTGTGTGTAATCCGGCAGAAACACCAAATTCAAAAGGGTTCTTTGGAATCCCATTGGATACTGCTACTTTTGGAGCAACAGGGGCTACTGGAGCTACTGGAGCTACTGGAGCTGCTGTTACAGTTTCAGTTGTTTTGGTTTGGGCATAAGATATAAATGTTAGGCTCAGCGCGAATACCAAAATGAAAATTTTCTTCATAAATTTTATTTTTATTTAAACTATCTTTAATTCAAGTCGGGCAAAGTTATAGTTTTTTTCAAAAATCTAGTTTTTTTTTTCTTAACCCGCAAATTTACCTGATTGAATAATGGATTCTACCTTTTCTGAATAGTCTTCATAATGGGAATCTACTGATATTTGTCGTGGATTCTGATATATAACTCCAAGTGCTAAAGGCATATCTTCAAATCCCTCATCTCCAAAACGGCAAAGCAACTCCGCTAAGATTTGATTTGTCTGATCATGAATCCAAATATCACTTCCTGCCAATTCCTTCGCTACTATTGTTGGTCGAAACCCATTTAAAACAATGGCATATTCAGCGTCTGATCCAAATGTCAAAGGCTTGCCATGCTCCAATCGCAGGGTTCGTTGTGGTTGATTCGCCTTTTCAATAAAAAAATCAAAAACGCCATCATTGAAAATAGGACAATTCTGTAGGATTTCTATAATGGCTGATCCTTTATGTTTTTTTGCGTCCATCATCATTTGCTGAATAAATGCTGCGTCTCTATCAAATGTTCTTGCTATAAATCGAGCACCGCTAGTTAGCGCAAGTTTTAGTGCGTTTATAGGGTGCTCTATTGAACCCGAAGGTGAAGTTTTAGAAATTTGACCTATCGAAGATGTTGGCGAATATTGACCTTTGGTAAGTCCATATACATGATTGTTGAACAATAATATACTCAAATCAATATCTCGACGAAATAAATGCAAATAATGATTTCCTCCTATAGACAATGCATCTCCATCGCCTGTTATGACCCAAACATCCAACTCAGGTCTTGACAATTTTAATCCTGTAGCAATTGGGAAAGCACGGCCATGTATCGTATGAAACCCATACGTATTCATATAATATGGCAATCGTGATGCACATCCAATACCGGAGATGATCGCTGTCATATGCGGTTCAGAACCAGATTTGGCTAGGGCTGACTGAAGATGTTTGAGGATCGCATGGTCTCCACAACCTGGGCACCATTTTATCTCTACATTATTTGCAAAATCTTTAGGGGTGGGCATGATTATACGTATCTCTTTGTTTGTTTTATGGAAGATGTCTTGGCCTTAGGGCAATTGCACCCTTTTTTGAAAATAAAGCAACTAGACATCTGAAAAAGGAGAAGACATAGAAACATTGCAATGGAGAAAAATCGTAGCTTTTTCATACTTAGTGATTTAAATATCGTCTTTAGATTTTGGGCGCAAGGCATCATACCATTTAAAGTTAGGCAAATAGCGGTTTGTTTCATCTATCTGCTTTGCTGGAATAAAAATTGCCTTGGGATTATCATAAAAAATTACACGACTGGGCTTGGATGAGTCAAAAATGGTTTTCATTCGTTCACTTTGTGAGGAATTGATTCCAAGATACCCTTTTCCTTCTTCCTTGGCATAATAAATGCTTTTTGCGCTTCCTTTGGAGGTCAGTTCTGATATGTTTTTATTTTCAAAATAAATAATAACGGTATCTCCACTTACTTGGTTGTAATGTGTACGAACATCCTCCTCTTGTGCTAAAAAAGCCTCCTGATATACGTGTATTATCTTTGGACTTTTTTGTTCCATTTGAATTTTAAGAATCTTACCAGATATTTGATCCTTTTCGTGCCACATCATCGGATCTTTTTTTAGAATCATAGTGGAATCCACTTCCGTATAAATCATAGTGTCCGATTTCGCCTGAAATTCTTTATTGAATAACCTTACATTTTTGGTGGCAACTAATTTCCGTTTTTTGCCGGCGACCGTTCGCGAATCCAATGTGTTTCCCCGAACAAATGTTGGCTCTTTGTTCTCCGCAGACTCTATGATCAATGTTGGACGGTTGAAAGCTAGTATTCTATTCTCATCGTCGTACATGACAGCACTATCTCCAAATAAGTGAATTTTGGAAGCCGTATCGTGATACTCAAACGTTTTGTATATATGACTCTTCTTGTTTTTTTTATCGTAGAATATGGAGTCTGTCAAAAGCCATGAATTCATATTGAAAATATAAGTGTTACGGCCAAAACTCGATTGATTATTCTGCTCATCGTACCATCCAGAGTTGCAAAAAACATAGCCACTGTCATTCTCAATTTTAGTGGACGTTTTGAATATACTTCGTTTGTACTTCATGTTATAAAGCAACGAATCTGACGTGAGTTGGTAGTCAGGGTGGTTTACTCTTACATTCTGTCGAAACAGCATTTCATCAGATTTGGCGCAGTAAGTGCCAAAAAGCGAAGTGACTTCTGTTTTTTCATTGACCATTTTTCCACCTTTCATGTAATAACCGATATCATGATTCATGTCATACGTCATATCCTCACAATATAACTTCGATTTTTTATCTGTTAAGATGATATTATTATTCAGCACGGCTAGTTTAGCCAAACTGAAATATTGGAGATTGTCTCCTC
>CANHJR010000144.1 GCA_947461165.1 Saprospirales bacterium
ATTGAAACAAATGATTTATGTTTTCATTATTTTCTTTGAATTCAGAGGCGATATCGATGTACTTTTCATACTTCGGCTTGTATTTGTCAGAAACGATTTCGACAGGCTCTACTAGACCCTTATCTATTAAAACTTGGAGATAAAACGTCGCCTTACGATGCGTAAATATTGATTTTAAGTCTTGCATAGAGATCTGCCCTGCAGACCGAATGGCATCCAAGAGCATTTCTGCATCTTCCTCAAGCGAAACACCATCTATATCCTGTTGTTCGCTCAATCGGTAAAAACGCTCACTAGAGAGCTTAAAATAACCTGGAAGTGCCGTTTCCATTACCTCACCTATGGTGCACATATAGTATTCTGCCATCCAGGTCCATAACTCTAGTTGCTTTGGTCCAATAATAGGCTTCGGCGAAACGATCTCCTCGATATACTTCATCAAGCCTTTTTCTTGAAAATCAGACGCTAGCTTGGTGATAATGCCTGTGTAAAATTTATTTCTTCCAAAAGATACCAAAACACTTATCCCAACACCAACTTGACCTTTTAATTCATCTGGAATTTTATAGGTATAAGCCTGGGTAAGTTTTAGTGGCAGAAGAACCTCTGCATAATTTGGCTGAACAGTCACAGAAATACCAATATTTAAAGTAAGGTTTGAAGCTTCGAGATAAACAAGCTGATTTCTGCTTCTGTTATTGTCAATGGAGGACAAATTCTCATTGTTTGAGTATTGAATAGAAACCAATCGGTTATGAGTCCATTGTCGACGCATTTCTTGATGAAAGCAAAATTGGTTTCTTGATCGCCATGATCAATACCGAGCATGAGCCCTTTTCGACGAATATGAGTAAAGCCAAGATTTCGCAATTCGGATTCAAGGAGTTGACCTTTGGACTCCACTTCTGAGAGAATAGTTGAGTGCGTTAATGTTTCAACGACTGCCAATGCCGCGGCACAAGTCACGGCATTGCCTCCAAACGTTGAGATATGACCTAAAATAGGATGGTGCGACAAGGCTTGCATGACATTTTTCGAAGCTATAAATGCAGCGATTGGCATTCCACCACCTAATGCCTTACCCAGTAATAAGATATCGGGTACTACACCTATTTGTTCGAAGGCAAACATCGAGCCTGTTCTCCCTATTCCAGTTTGTATTTCATCAAAAATGAGTAATACGCCCAATTCTGTACATCGCTGTCTTAGTTTATAGAAATAGGACTCGTTTCCAACGATAATTCCCGATTCTGCTTGAACGACTTCGATCAGGACCGCAGCAGTTTTTTCTGTAATTTTATTTAAATCTTCCTCAACATTAAATTGGATGTGAAAATGACCAGGAATCAAAGGACGAAAAGCGGATTTATAGTCTTCAGAACCCATAGCGCTTAAAGCCCCAGCTGTAGAACCATGATAGGCTTGGTGACATGATACAATCTCCGTTCTTTTTGTATATCTTTTGGCTAATTTGAGTGCGCCTTCTGTAGCTTCTGTTCCAGAATTGACAAAATAGAAATTATCAAGGCTCTTAGGGAGGATGTGTGCGAGAGCCTGAGCTAGTTTTACCTGTGGACTATAAATATATTCGCCATAGACCATCAAATGCATAAACTTAGAGGCCTGATCCTGAACCGCTTTGACGACAGCTGGATGACAATGTCCCAAACTACTCACAGAAATGCCCGAAATCATATCCATATACTTCTCGCCATCGGGTCCATAGAGATAGATCCCTTCTGCACGAACAATTTCGATACCCAAAGGCGTATCAATTGTCTGAGCAACATGGTTCAAAAATATCTGGCGATTAGTCATCGTGTAAAAATACGTGGTATGCTATTCATTGCACTGATAAAAATTAGAAATGCGCTATTTGTAGCTCCTGCCTAACTATACATAAGACTGCAACCTCTTAGATCCGAATGATCCATACGCCCAAAAAGCTCAAAACTACTTTTTGGATACAATCGAGCAATATCCATTGTTTGAATAAAGCTACACGAGTTATAATTGGCCAAATCAATCACTTGAAGCAATCCTGTTCCGTGAGGATGAGAAGAGCGCGGATCATTGATATCGGAAACGGCTACTTTCATCCAAGGTGGACAGGAAAATAGCATCTTTTCATCTGAAAACGCTTGGGAAAACAGCTCACACATGCCATATTCGGACATGATTTTCGCATTTGGAAATGAAGTTTGTAGTCGACGAAACAATTCCACCTTTGGCAGTTCTGTTCTCGTGCCCTTCATTCCTCCTGTTTCAATTATAGTTAGTAAACCTAAATTATCAGACTCTTGAATGGGAAAATGCTCTGCCAAATCAAGCAATGCAAAGGAAATTCCAATAAGGATGACTTTCTTATGTTGAGTCATTAGGTCTAATATCTGCCGATTTAGCTTTTCTAAATCATATAAATAAAACATATCCTCTTGCCCACATAGATTCATCCAATGACGAACCATATAAACGAGCGAGGAGTTCGGACGTTCTAGATAATGAGGTAATACTCCAATAATAGTATAATCCTCTGTTCCAAAGAAATGCCTAAATCCTAATTCGATACTTGTGTTGTAAATTTCAATATCTTTAATATAGTGTTTTGATAAATCAGTGTTTCCAGACGTACCACTGCTCTCAAAATAGAAATCCGGAATCAAAGATCCTGATACAATCTTATGCGATTTGAAAAATGAAATAGGTAAAAATGGAATGTCCTCAACTTGTTTCACTGCCGTAGCAGACACACCTAATTGTGAGCAAAACTCTTGATAGACTGGATTGCTAGAGAACTGAAAACGAAAAACGTTCAAAGCAAATTCATCAAAATTGGAATCACTTACTTGAGAAATATCGATCATATATCAGTACAAATGATGAATTTGAATACGAGAATCCCTACTAATACTGCCTGGATTCAAACCAAGTTCACCTTCTGGGATATTGCATCCAATGGATTCATAATATTTTTTGAACTCAGGATGGGATTGGTTTAAGCCCCTTTTCTTGAATGTCATCGGATACAATTTGAAGAATTCCCGATTGTTATTGGCTGATTTGAAAGCGTCATAAATCAACTCAGAGCAATAATAAACATTATTATTTAATAAAAAAACGGTGTCATATGCGATTCCTAGCTTGGACTTGCAAAACCCTGAAGCACTAGCAATCAATGATCTATAGCCAGGCCGAAGCCGCCCAACAGAAATAGTTGGTCTGCCCTTCGAGTTATGATAGCGGTTGATAAATGAATCTAGGTTTACCATCTTGACGCCCTGCGTGTTCGCTTCTATTACCTTGAGCTGATTTTGATTCATAACGACGAATCCTATGTGTGAATATCTTCGTTTGTCTTTAGAGATTGTTACCTCTTCTATGGCGTCACAAATAGCACCGCAATCGCAATCTTGAAACAAAATGTCTCCTTCTCGGAAATTAAAAATCTGAAATAATAGGATAAGAAGCGACACTATTCGTTCTTTAAAATGTTTTCAATCATCAATCCAAAGCCTTCCTTCAATGAATAACCATAATGATTCAACTGTTGAGGGTAAATACTCGCTTCCGACAATCCTGGAATCGTATTTATTTCCATAAAGAAAATTTCATCCCCTCTGAGCAAATAATCAACTCGTGATAAGCCTCTGCAATTCAAAAGCTGAAAAATCTCCTTTGACATCCTACTCATTTCTTGTTGTATCCCCTCTGTTAGATTTTCTGCAGGTGTTACCTCCTTTGATTTTCCTTCATATTTTGCTGCATAGTCAAAAAATTCATTTTCCGGTATGATTTCTGTAATTGGTAGGATGTGTAGTTTGCCATCTTCCTCCAAAATCCCTTGGGAAAACTCTCTGCCAGCGATATATTCTTCAATTAAAACAAGTTTATCGTGCCTCAAAGCCTCCTCTATTGCCGGTTGAATCCCATTTTTATCCTTGACCTTGGTCACTCCAAAACTAGAGCCAACACTGTTTGGTTTGATAAACATTGGGAATCCTAGTTTATCAATTTCAGAACTAATAGCATCACCCTTCTTGTGGATCATAAACTTAGCCGTGCGAATATGGTATGTATTCGCCAAAATTTGCTTTGTTAAGATTTTATCCATCGTAATCGCCATCGTACGACCATCACAGCCAGTATAGGGTATCCCTAACATTTCAAAATAACCTTGAATCAAGCCATCTTCGACTGGTGAACCGTGAATAGCCATAAATACAGCATCAAAACATCGTTTTTGCCCTTGGATTTGAATAGAGAAGTCATTCTTATCTACCTTACAGC
>CANHJR010000145.1 GCA_947461165.1 Saprospirales bacterium
GAATTATAAAACCCAATGTATGTGCTGTTGGCAGAGGAACAGCATTATTTGTTAACAATGGAATAGCATCTTTTGGAAATGGAACATCATTTGCTTCACCAACCATTGCAGGCCTTGCGGCGTGTTTGTGGCAGAAAAATAAGACGTGGTCGGCTAAGGAGATTCGATCGGCAATTTACCTCGCATCAGACAAGTTTGAATCGGTCAATACTGATTATGGATTCGGAATTCCTGATTTTTCAAAAGCCACTCGGCCAATTTTAGTCAATTCCGATACCTCACAATTAAAAATTTTTCCAAATCCTTCGTCTAAGTCCGTGGTTGTAGAGTTTCATTCTACGGTAGCTGAAGACAGAGCAGATGTCGTAGTTTATAGTTTCAATAAAATTGTAAAACGAACATCTATTGATGTCAAGAAAGGCCTCAACCAATTATATTTGGACATAGATGGGTTGGCCGCAGGATTGCAATTTGTAAGAATTCAGTTGAACAACTCCAATATCTGGGGTAAGTTTCTAAAAAACTAGGGATTATATCTGCGAGTCTTATCAAGTAAGCTCATATCTGCCAATACAAGAGCCGTCAATGCATCAACAATTGGAACAGCTCTAGGCACTACACAAGGGTCATGTCGTCCTTCAACTTCTAATGTTATCTTATGACTATTATGGTCAATAGAATCTTGAGCCATTTGAATGGTAGAAGTAGGCTTAAATGCAGTTCTAAAAACGATTTCCATTCCATTTGAAATCCCTCCTTGAATTCCGCCAGAATAATTTGTTTTCGTTCGGCCACCTTCTAGGATAATATCATTATGTTGACTGCCGCGCATTTTAGTACCAGCAAATCCAGATCCAATTTCAAATCCTTTTACGGCATTTATTGTGAGCATAGCTCTAGCAAGCTCAGCCTCTAATTTATGAAATATAGGTTCTCCCAATCCGATTGGCACATTGCGAACGACAGTGGTGATGATACCTCCAATGCTATCTCCATCACTTTTAACGGATTCAATCAGTTGAATCATTTCTTCTGCTTTATCTCTTGTTGGGCAGCGAACGATGTTTGAATCTATAGCCTTTAGATCCATGTTTTGGTGGTACTCCGCTTGAATATCGCCAACAGAACTCACAAAGGAATATATTTCAATATCTGGGATGAGATGGCGAGATATGGCGCCTGCTAGAACCCAATTTGCAGTTTCCCTTGCTGATGATCGACCGCCACCGTTATGATCATTTATTCCATACTTGTGAAAATAGGTGTAGTCCGCATGTGAAGGTCTAAATGAGGTTTTTATCTTGGAGTAATCAGCAGATTTTTGATCCGAGTTGAGAATTTGAAATCCAATTGGGTGACCAGTTGTTATTCCGTCTAGTAATCCCGAAAGGATGGTGAAATCGTCGGATTCAGATCTAGAAGTTGTGATACTCGACTGACCTGGTCTCCTGCGGTTTAGCTGACTCTTAATTCGTTCAATATCGATCAAAACACCAGCTGGCATTCCATCTAGTATCCCACCAATGGCTTGGCCATGACTTTCACCAAAAGTTGTCAAATGTAAAATATTTCCAAAGCTATTAAATGCCATCATACAAAAGTAAAGATTCGACAATTCATTGTAAAGAAAATTTAGGGTATAGATGCATTCGGTTGCAATTCTTCTATGAATTCGATATTCTTATGGACAAAAGCTCACTCTCATTAAATTTTCAATCGTTTGTTAGAAGTTTGACGAAGAAAAATTTTATGTACATTTGTCCGTGTTCACAAAATATATCTATCAATGCGTCGAATAGTATTTTTCACAATTTTAATTGGATTGAATGTATTAAGCTGCAAAAGCCCGAAGTCTGTGAAAAATGAAGTAAATGTTCATTTGCTTTCAGATCCAGACCGATTGATGCCTTATGTCTCCAATTCAGCGGATGCCACCGCTTTGGAACGGTTTCTTTTTCAGAAATTGATCACTTGGGATTATGAGAAAAACGAACTTGTTGGGGAATTGGCAATAGGAAGACCAGTCATTACAGCAAATGGATCGGGGGTTAGACTTGATTTTGAAATAAGACCAGAAGCAAGGTGGGACAATGGAACCCCAATCACTGCAAACGATGTGTTGTTTACATACAAGGCTATTTTGAATCCTAAGGCGAATACAGAGCATATGCGAGTTTATTTTGAGTTGATAGACAAAGTTGAAATTGATTCTAGAAACCCAAAGAAATTTAGTGTATTCACCAAAGAGAAATACATCTTAATCGAAGAATATTCCGGTTATTGGGTTCTGCCTGAATATGCCTTGGATCCAAATCAAGTTTTAAGAAAGTACAACATAGCGGACTTCAAAAATGAAGTCATTCAAGAAGTTATTTCTAAAGATAACGCTATGATTAGATTCACTGAAAACTTCAATTCGCAAAAAGTTGCACGTGAAAAGAACTCTCTGATCGGAAGTGGAGCATACCAGTTAGAAGAATGGAAGACTGGCAGCAAAATATCTTTTATTAAAAAGAAGAATTGGTGGGGACGAAAATGCTCAGATAGCTTTGTTAGGAATTTTGGTCAGCTCGATAAACTTAAGTTTAAGATCATCAATGACTGGAGCACTGCTACCACTGCTATCAAGGGTAAAGAAATTGACGTTATGAAGGGAGTTGAGTTTAAGGTATTCAATGAATTGAAATCAGAAAAGAGATTCACAGACAATTTTACAGCACATACGCCTATTTCTTTACAATATAGCTATATTGGATTCAACATGTCTAATCCAAAGCTGAAAGACCTCAACGTGCGAAAAGCACTAGCACACGCTGTCAATAAAGATCAACTAATAAACACCTTGCTATATGGTCTGGCGGTGCCTACAGAAAGTATGGTAGGTCCTAGTGAGTCATATTACAACAATAATTTGAAGAAATTTGAATACGATCTTGAAGAATCAAAAAAATTATTGGACGAAGCAGGGTGGAAGGATTCTGACGGAGACGGTGTTCGAGATAAAGTAGTAGCGGGAAAGCTGACCAAGCTTGAACTGCAATACAAATATAATGCTGGAAATGAAACACGAAAAAATATTGGTCTCATTTTTAAGGAAAATCTTAAAAAAATCGGAATTGAGTTGACCATTGTGAATAAAGAATTTACGGTATTTCTTGACGATCTCAAAAAGCACGATTTTGAAGTGTGCATTGGCGCTTGGGTTGGTGATCCGACGGTGACAGATCCAAAACAAATTTGGCACACGTCTTCCTCAAAATCTGGGTCAAATTATCTATACTACGGTGACGCCAGCTCTGACAAATTGATCGACGAAATACGTCAAGAATTAAATCCTACGAGACGAGATCAACTCTATGCTCAATTTCAGGAAAAAGTTCACAATGACATACCTTGTATTTTTTTATTTGCTCCACTTGAAAGAATTGCGATTAGTAAAAAATTCTCAAACGCCAAAGCTTATCCTGTAAGACCTGGGTACGACCTTGGATTGTGGCAGGTTGCAAAATAATATAATCTAAAAATGGAAATCAATCCTAGACTAGAATCAGAACTCTCTAATGAAGAGCAGGAAATTGACAAGGCTCTTAGGCCAAAAAGATTAAGAGATTTTTCTGGACAAGATGCGTCAATAGAAAATCTCGAGATTTTTATTGAAGCTACCAAAATGAGAAGTGAGGCTTTAGATCACGTTCTATTGCACGGACCTCCGGGATTGGGCAAAACCACCCTGAGTCACATCATCGCATCTGAGTTAGGTGTTAATTTAAAATTGACCTCTGGACCAGTTATAGAAAAACCTGGTGACCTTGCAGGATTATTGACTGGATTGGAAAAGGGTGATGTTCTGTTTATTGATGAAATCCATCGATTAAGCCCAGTAGTAGAAGAATATTTGTATTCAGCAATGGAAGATTATCAAATAGATATTATGATTGACTCAGGGCCAAATGCCCGCAGTGTACAAATCGCTCTCAACCCATTTACCCTTATCGGAGCGACCACACGATCTGGATTGCTCACTGCACCGCTTCGCGCTAGATTTGGAATTACTTTGAGAATGGAGTATTATTCTTTGGAAACCTTGTCGGGCATTGTGCGGCGATCTGCAACACTATTGCAAACTGATATCGAAAAGCAAGCTTCCCTTGAAATCGCTCGAAGAAGTCGCGGAACACCTCGAATTGCAAATTTGCTATTGAAAAGGGTTCGAGATTTTGCTCAAATAAAAGGAAATGGATCTATAGAATTTGACATTTCAAAATAC
>CANHJR010000146.1 GCA_947461165.1 Saprospirales bacterium
AAAAGCCTATCAACTGATTTTCCTACAGAGTTTTTGTCCATAGGATTGACTCTCATTTTTTGGATTTATTGGATCATCCATAGGCCTAAGGAGCTAACACCAATATGGAACTCCAAGATATTTTGGATCATCATTCTCATGCTTGGGTGGTCCGTATTCTCTACTATATTCGCTGTCAATAAGCTTATTGCGCTGAAATACTGCCTGGCAAAAACCTGGTATATTACAAGCTACATTGTTTTTACCTTTTGGATCGTCAAAGACTTGAATGCTTTAAAAAAGCTTTTTTGGATGATATTCTTGCCCACGACAGTTACGGTCATTTACAGCTTTGTGAGAACCTATCTTGGTGAGTTTTCCTTTGAAGATACCAATCAATACTCTTTGCCGTTTTTTGACAATCATGTCACTTATGCCACAACGATGTCCATCGTTCTTCCATGGATATTTTGGGCTCGCAGCTGGTATCCAAAGGGCAGTGTGTTGAGATGGTTCTTGACCTTTTCAATTCCATTCTATCTTATAGCCATTTATTTTTCATACACCCGTGCTTGTTATCTTGCTTTGATCGTCGGCGCTGCGGTTATTGTTCTCCTTTATTATAGAAAACTGGTTATCACGTATTGCCTTGTGGTCGTGATGGCCATCAGTATATTGTTTTATTTTTCTGATCAATATTTCTATCTGCGATTAGCACCGGACTACAACACGACTGTCATGCACGATGAGTTTAAGGATCACTTAATCTCAACCTTCTACGGAAAAGACGTCTCCTCTATGGAGCGGCTCAATATGTGGGTGAGCGTATTTCGAATGTATCAGAAAAGACCGATTGTAGGATATGGTCCAAATAATTTTCCAAGCAATTATAAACCATATGGTGTCTTGTATTTCAAAACATGGGTTAGCGACAATCCCTTAAATCTATCTTGCCACAATTATTTTTGGTTATTACTAGCCGAACAAGGCGTTATAGGATCATTGATGTTTGTTTTTTTTATTGGATTTCTGCTTTATAGCTGCCAGAAGCTTTATAATAATTCCAAGGATGAATCCTCCAAACAGATTGCAAAGATTATTGCTGCTACTCTTGGGATTTTCTGTGTGATCCTCTTCTTCAATGATATGGTCGAAACTAGCAAAAATGGAAGCTTATTTTTCATCAATATTGCGATTCTAATTCGTTTGATGTCCAAATCAAATTCTTCGCAGAATGAGTAAGCTACAATTTCCCATATTCTTTGAAAGCATGCTATGGGAAGGCGGTACCATCCATAATTTTGATCTTCACCTCAATCGAATACAGTCCATTACCAAAAGATTTGGTTTAAAACCAATATTGTTTGATGCAGACGATATCCGGCAAAACGCAATCAAAAAAATGCAGGAATTGAACCTATCTACTGCAAAACTGCGATTATCACTTGAAGTCCAAGATACAACGCTCTCGATAAAGTCCTTGGAGGTTATTGCCATCGAATCGAATCAGAACGAACCAAGTTCTATTCAATTGGTTACGTTTCCAGTGCCCAAGGATAGTGAAAATCCATTTTCAAATTTCAAAACGGAAAATAGCCTATTATACAAGGATTCGATTGAATACGCCTTATCCAAAGACACAACACAGGCTCTCATTGTAAATGAAAGAAGCGAGGTGGTAGAAACCTCGATCTGCAATATTTACTTCGTAAAAGATAAAATCATATATACCCCATCTCTCCATTCAGGATGTATCAACGGAGTGATGCGTAAGAAACTCATCAAAGAAAAAAATATCGTCGAACGTACGATTCTTCTCTCAGAAATTTCAAACTATGATGCTGCATTTGCTTCCAATGCGTTGCGAGGCATCATTCCTATTATACGGATAGATGAGATTGGCTACAACATAGATGTCAAGATTTAATCCAAATTTTATGAACATATTTTTTTAAAAATATAGGTTTAAAAAAGATATGAACGAGCTTTTTTATGATATAAACTATCCAAGAGAATTTGCTTGCAGTGATATTTTTTTCGAAAAATTCACCATCAAAATCCAAAATTGCCGACCTTTGTTATATATATTTAACCCATGAAACGATTTGCCCTGATAGGAGCTGCAGGATATATAGCACCTAGACATATGAAAGCTATCCAGGATACCGGCAATGTTTTGGTAGCAGCTTATGATCCCTATGACGGGGTTGGGGTTTTGGATAATTATTTTCCTGAAGCTCATTTCTTTACCGAATTCGAACGGTTTGATCGACATATCGAAAAGCTAAGACAAGAAGGCAAGCCGGTAGATTTTATGGTTATTTGTAGTCCAAATCATCTTCACGATTCACATATTCGATTTGCTTTGAAAAGCGGATGCCAGGTTATCTGCGAAAAACCTATCGTCTTGAATCCTTGGAATCTCGATTCCTTATTGATCGTAGAAGCTGAGACTAAAAACCGTGTTTTCTCTATTTTGCAATTGAGACTGCATCCACAAATAATTGCCCTCAAGAGAAAAATCGATGAAGCGAATTCTGATCAGATTTTCACAGTTGATTTAAAATATATCACTGCAAGAGGTCTATGGTACCACCATAGCTGGAAGGGCAATGAGAGTAAATCTGGAGGTATAGCCACCAATATTGGAATTCATTTTTTTGATATGTTGATTTGGATTTTTGGGGAAGTTATAGAAAGTACAGTGCACTCGTTGACATCTGACAAAGCCTCAGGAGAACTTCAATTAACAAAAGCTCAGGTTAAATGGAATTTGAGCATTGATCAATCTGATCTGCCTAAAGAATTTCAAACACGTGGCAAAAAAGTATACCGCTCTATTCGAATCAACGATGAAGAATTTGAATTTTCCGAAGGATTTGAAGATTTGCATTCTGCTAGTTATCGAGAAATTTTAGTTGGAAATGGATTTGGATTGCTAGACGCTAAGAAATCAATCGAACTGGTACATCAAATAAGAAAGCAAAAGGTCGAGGATAAAGCCTAGTCGAAACCGTGTGCTTCGATCCATTTACTGACAACCCTTGGAAAAGCAATATTTTTCAATTCTGAAGTATGAAATGCTTGAAAATTGGTGCTAGACCAGTTCTCTGATTCTATGATGGCAATTTTCATCCATATTCGCTGGTGGCTGAGAACTTGCTTTAGCCAAGGACTCCATAGCAATCCAGCTATATCTAGCTTTTGTGTCTGCCAAAAATCCACATCCAAGTCTTTATTTTCTTGAACCACGCCTTCATAAAGTCCTTGCCAAATATCTTTTTCCATTCTTTTTCGGAGATAAATATTGTCTTTTGATTTGACAAAAACAAAGTGAAAATACCGATCACGAAGAATTGGGCGCAGTTTTGGAGGAGGCAGGACGCCTACTTTTTCATTTTGATATGCATAACAAATTTCGGATATATTACAATCACCACAATTTGGATTCTGTGGCTTGCAATGCGTTGATCCAAAATTCATTATCGCTTGATTGTATATATCACTCTGCCCTTTTATTAGTAATTTATTAGCTAGATTTTGGAATTCATCTTTGTCTTGACCTCTTTGAATTGTTTTTGCTATGCCAAATACCCTTGACAAGACCCGATGCACATTCCCATCTAGAACGGCAACATCTTCGCGAAATGCGAAGCTAGCAATGGCACTGGCGGTATATGGGCCTACCCCGTTTAGTTTTATGATATCTGCATAAGTTCTTGGAAATTGGCCTTCTCTCTCGCTAGTGATATATTTGGCAGTGTTGTGAAGGTTTCGTGCTCGACTATAATATCCTAATCCTTTCCATAATGCGAAAAGATCGTCTTCTGATGCATCGGCAAGAAGTTCTATTTTGGGAAACCTGTCGACAAGTCTTCTATAATACGGTAGGGCTTGTTCCATTCTAGTCTGCTGAGAAAGTACCTCTAAAAGCCATATTTTGTATGGATCTCTATCTGCTTGCCAAGGCTTTTCTATCGGAAAAGACTGGTAAAATGCTAATAAGTTGTCTTGGAACGTCTTAAACAATTGTCTGGAAATCTAAATAATCGATTTTATAAATAAGAATACATCCTACCGCAATGTCAGAATAATGGCATAAAGGTAAGGCGCAAAACCACAATAGAACAAAAACTTTTCATATCAATTGTAACATTTCTCCTATTTTCGTATCTAACTAGTCAAAATCAAACAAATTTAACCCATGAAAAACCTCATTTTATCTATTGCACTTGCTATCACGGCATATACGATTCAAGC
>CANHJR010000147.1 GCA_947461165.1 Saprospirales bacterium
AGAAAACTGATTTTCAAACATTTGAATCATCAGACCAAAATCCTTATTTGCAAATTTGGAATATAGGTTGTAGCACAAAATTGCGAACAAAGAAAATTTAAGAACAACGACGTTGATTTTGTGATGCCGCATCCAGAAATTCCTTATCGCCTCGAAAAACATGATTATAAATTAAAACAAAAAAGATGAACCATAATTCTATACATTGAATCTAAAATGCATCATATCGCCATCTTTTACAATATACTCTTTGCCTTCTACCCTCAATTTTCCTGCTTCCTTGACCTTGGACTCACCGCCTAAGGTTATAAAATCATTGTAGGCAATGACTTCTGCGCGGATAAATCCTTTTTCGAAATCAGTATGAATAACGCCTGCGGCTTGAGGAGCCGTGTCACCCACCTTGATGGTCCAAGCACGAACCTCTTTGACACCAGCTGTAAAATATGTAATTAAATTCAATAAATGATAGGCCTTTAGGATGAGCTGCTCCACTCCTGATTTTTCAATTCCCAAGTCTGTAAGAAATGCCTTGCGATCGTCGTAACTTTCTAACTGCGCTATATCTGCCTCTATGGCAGCACTAATAATGAGTATCTCTGCATTCTCATCCTTTACAGCCTCTCGAACCTTTTCTACATAGGCATTTCCGCCTTTCGCAGATCCTTCATCTACATTGCAGACATATAACACTGGTTTGTTTGTCAATAAATTTAGAGTTGGCAATAGCCACTCCTGATCCTCTCTGACCGCAACTGTTCTAGCAGATTTTCCATTATCCAAAGCTGCTTTATATAGCGTTAATAATTCCATAGCAACTCCGGCCTGCTTATCACTTCCAACCCTTGACTGTTTTTCATATTTTTGGATAGCCTTGGATACGGTGTCTAAATCTTTTAATTGTAATTCAATATCAATTACCTCCTTGTCACGAACTGGATTGACACTTCCATCAACATGAATCACATTATCATCATCAAAACAACGAATGACATGCAAGATTGCATCCGTCTCACGGATATTCGCTAAAAATTGATTACCAAGACCCTCACCTTTACTTGCACCTTTTACCAATCCAGCGATATCGACAATTTCTACCGAAGTGGGGACAATTTTCTCGGGAATGACAATGTTGGAAATTTGAGTTAAACGATCATCTGGCACCGTAATCACTCCAATGTTTGGTTCAATTGTGCAGAAAGGAAAATTCGCTGCTTGCGCTTTGGCATTTGTCAAAGCATTAAAAATAGTTGATTTACCTACATTTGGCATTCCTACAACTCCACATTTGAGACCCATTCTAGTTTTGTATTTTTATACGTTTATTCAAAAAATGTTGCAAATATAAAATTTATCCATTGGCTAGCTTTTATTATATTCTGCAAAGAGTTTGACCACTTCTTTCGCTTCCTTGACATCGTGTACTCTGAGAATTTTCGCGCCATTTCGCAATGCCTCCCAGTGCAGGGCCGTCGTACCATTGAGACCTTGTGATGCATCACAATTGAGAACCTTCTGGATCATACTTTTGCGAGACAATCCAACAAGAATCGGATAATTCAGCATAGAGAAATAACCCAAATGTTTTAATAGATGATAATTGTCTTCCAGACTTTTTCCAAATCCAAAACCAATGTCCAAAATAATGTCATGGATGTTTTTTGAAATGCACTTGTCTAATTGAGTCTGAAAGAACGTTGCAATTTCTATCAATACATTATTATAGCTTGGATTATCCTGCATGGTTTCAGGACGATCCAACATGTGCATCAAAACATATGGCACCTTGTACTTAGCAATAATATCAAGCATTTGATCATCCTTTCTTCCTCCAGATATATCATTTATCATATTTGCGCCTTGAGACAAGGTATATTCAGCTATTCCTGACCGGTAGGTATCAATAGAAAAAATGGTTTTTGGAAACTCCTTTCTTAGAACAGGGAAAATATTTTGAAGACGTCTTAACTCTTCCTCAATTGGAATTTCAAGTCGATAAGGTTTCGAACTCATAGATCCAATATCGATCATGTCTGCACCCTCTTGAATCATAACTTCAACCTGGCGAATTGACGCAGATACAGATTCAAATTGACCACCATCATAAAAAGAATCTGGAGTCAAATTGAGAATACCCATGATTTTTGGGTCTTCGAATGAATATAGTCTACCTTGAATATTGATAGAATGAATTTTATTTGGGATCATTACCGTTTTAGAAATATTTATTTGATGTACTCCAATTTAGAAATAAAATTTATTATGTACATTTGCACACTATGGGTAATATGAGTAATACAGAGGAACAATATCTAAAAATTATCTCCAAATGTAGAGAGATTTTTTTAAAAAAAGATGAAGATTACGGCTCATCCTGGACGATCATGAGAACAAGTTCTTTTACAGATCAAATTTTAATCAAAGCCAAGAGAATTCGTAACATTCAAGAAACCAATCAAAACATCATAGGTGATAGCCAAGAAGATGAATTTGGTGGGATTATCAATTATTGTATCATGGCCATGATCGTTGCGAGTGAATCACCAAATACAAATTCCAACCTAAAATCCTCACAGTTGATTGACTGGCATAAGCGGTATTCCGATGAAACATTCGATCTTATGAAAAAGAAAAACACAGATTATGGTGAAGTGTGGAGAGATATGCGTGTTTCATCTATGACTGATTTGATTCTTTCCAAACTTCTCCGCATCAAACAAATTGAAGACAATGGAGGAAAAACGGAAGTTTCCGAAGGAAGCTATTCCAACTACCAAGACATCATGAATTATGCCATATTCTGCATTATTAAATTAAGAGAAAATTAGCTATGAATACTTTGTCGATACCACGAATGGGCGAAAGTGTGAGCGAAGCTCAAATTATAAAATGGCTCAAAGCAGAAGGTGACACCATCGCACGCGACGAGATATATATTGAGGTTTCTACAGATAAGGTCGACAGTGAGATTCCTAGCCCTTTTCATTGTATCCTCAAAAAAATACTCAAAAAAGAAGGTGAAACCGTTCGCATAGGTGAGCCTATCGCTGAAATCGAATTGAAAGGTGCTCAGCAAATTGAAAATGCTACCGAGGACTCAAAGAATATGACTCAGCCACAGGTTGAAATTTCTACAAAAAAGACGTTGCCTATAACGAAAATAGAAAATAAAGCAAATCAAAAACTATCTCCATTGGTAAGAAAGATTCTAACCAAGAATGGTATACCTATATCAGAAGTTGTAAATATACTCGGTAGTGGAAACGAAGGGAGAATAACTCAAGAGGATGCAAAATCATACATCAACAATAGAGCACATTTTATAGAAAACCAAACGGTATCAGATTCACGTCATATACTTACTGCTGAAAAAATTGAGCTACCATCTAAATCAAAGGAAATGGAGGCTGGCGACACCTATATACGGTTTGATAGAATGCGTGGACTTATCGCTAAATTGATGTTGGAATCAAAAGCAAAATCAGCACATTGTACTTCTTTTTCGGAGGTTGATGTGACAGCTCTTGTTACTTGGCGAGATGAGATCAAGGATGCATTTTTCACAAAACATTCTGCCAAGATCACATATACGCATTTATTCATGTACTTAATTACAGATTCACTCAAAGCATTTCCAAAAATAAATGCCCATAGTAGTGATGACGGTTATATCTTGAAATCAAATATCAACTTAGGTTTTGCCACCGCATTGCCTGACGGCAATCTAATTGTTCCGAATATAAAAGGCATTCAGGATCTTTCACTTCAGAAAATTGTGGAGCTAGTAGGGATAATTGGTCAAAATGCGAAACAAAGTAACCTAAAGCCAGACGATGTCCATAATGGCAGTTTCACAATGTCTAATACAGGAATTTTTGGAAGTTTGATGGGTACACCGATTATCAATCAGCCCCAAGTTGCCATTATGAGTCTCGGAGAAATAATCAAAACTCCAGCCGTTGTAGAGCGCAATGGACAAGATGTTATCGAAGTTCGTAAGAAAATGATTCTATCCTTGAGCTATGACCATAGAATTATAGATGGTGCCTATGCTGCCAGCTTTTTGACAAACTATAAAAAGCAAATCGAAGATTTCAAAGAACTTCAATTTTAAGATTGATTTTCTTCCACAATTCAATGTCTTTTCCACAAAAAACGAAACAAAATAGTTATCCATTTCTTACAATATTTAAATTTTGTAGCAATTCCATCC
>CANHJR010000148.1 GCA_947461165.1 Saprospirales bacterium
AGTCAAAGGGACAGATGGTTTTTCGACCATATCTTGAAATGCCTCTCCAAAAAGATTGGATTGTTGATTCAGATCAGTCTTTTTGAGGTTATTGGAATATCGAATTAAATGTTCTATAAACGTCGATTGATCTGTGATTCCAAAATATTGATCTCTTCTAATTTCGTCAAAACAATCAAAAGCACCAGAAATCGCCAAGGCTTCTAGCACTTTTTTATTAGCATATTTACTGCCAAGTCGCACCACAAAATCATAGATATCCAAAAATTTGCCATTTGATTCTCGCTCCGCAACCATTTCGATGATGACGTTTTCGCCTACACCTTTGATTGCAGATAATCCAAAACGTATTTGCTTCTTGTCATTGACCATAAAAATATAGTCCGATTCGTTGACATCGGGACCAAGAACATCAATATTCATTCGTTTACAAACTTCAATATACTTCTTGACATCGTCTGTATTACTCATATTATTACTCATAAGCCCTGCCATAAACTCCTGAGGATAGTGCGCTTTGAGGTAAGAAGTCTGATAGGCGATCAATGCATAGCAGGTAGAATGTGATTTGTTGAAGGCATATTCCGCAAATTTCTCCATATCTGTCCAAATCTTTTGAGCCTTGGTCTGATCATGACCGTTGGCGATGCATCCTTCGATATATTTTGGATGAAGCTTGTCCATCACTTCCTTGTTTTTCTTACCCATAGCCTTACGCAAGGTATCTGCCTCTCCTTTCGTGAAATTGGCCAATAATTGAGAAAGCAACATGACCTGCTCTTGATAGACCATAATACCATAGGTCTCTTGGAGAATTTCCTTCGTGATATCGATATCGTAGCTCACCTCTTCTTCACCATGTTTTCGTTTGATATAATTGGGAATATAATCCATTGGACCAGGTCTATAGAGCGCATTCATAGCAATGAGATCCGTAAAACGATCTGGCTTTAGTCCTCTCAAATTGGCTTTCATACCATCACTCTCAAACTGAAAAATCCCATCAGTCATTCCTTCTTGAAAAACCTTGTAAGCTAGCTGATCATCCAAGGAAATTTCGTCGATATCAATTTTGACTTTATGCTTTTTTTCGATAATGGATATGATATCCTTGATGACACTCAAGGTTTTAAGACCCAAAAAATCCATTTTTAGCAGACCGACGGACTCCACAATATCTTTGTCATATTGTGTGACAATCATGGTGCTATCTTTGGCCATCGATAGTGGTACATGATTTTTTAGGTCATCAGGCGCTATGATGACACCGCAAGCGTGAACACCGACATTTCGCACGGATCCTTTGAGCTTGATCGCATTGTCGATGACTGTTTTATAAAGGCCTGGAGTTTTATAAAATTCTCTAAATTTATCTGCCTTGATACGATCATTTTCTCGCATTCCTTTTTTGAGAGTTTCATACTCCTTGTCGTCTAAAACTTTTTTCAGATCTAAGTCTGGAACCGTCTTTGCCAAAACACCCGTTTCCATTAGAGGCAATTCTAGGACACGCGCCACATCTCTTATGGCAGATTTTTCCTTCATGGTACCATAGGTGACAATCTGAGCCACACTATTCTCTCCATATTTTTTTACAACATAATCCAATACCTTCTGACGACCTGCATCTTCAAAGTCAATATCAATATCTGGAAAACTCACTCGCTCCGGGTTCAAAAATCGCTCAAATAGCAAGCCATAGGTAATTGGATCTACATTGGTGATACCGAGGCAATATGCCACTACAGAACCAGCCGCCGATCCGCGCCCTGGACCTACGGATACATCCAGCTTTCTAGCTACCGTCAAGAAATCTTCAATTACCAAAAAATACCCTTCATATTTTGCTGTGAATATGGTATTCAACTCCAATTCTATTCGCTCCGAAATCACGGATGTTATTTCTTTATATCGTTTTTTAGCTCCTTCGTAGACGAGATGCCGCATATAATCTGACTGTTTATCAAATCCAGTTGGCACAACAAAATTGGGCATCATGATTTCCTTTTTCAAATCAAGAAGTTCGATTTTGTCTACAATGATCTGTGTATTCTCGAGTGCTTGAGGGACATCATGAAACAGTTTCTCCATCTCTGAACTCGTCTTGAAGAAAAACTGATCATTTGCAAATCCGAATCTAGTATCTTTATTGGTGCCATCTTCATCATCCGACTTCTTAGGCTGTGATTTCTTGGCGCCAGTATTGATGCACAACAAGATGTCATGCATTTCACTGTCTTCCTGATCTACATAGTGGCTATCATTGGTGGCAATAGCAGGAACATTGTATTTCTCTGACCAGTTCAATAACACTTGGTTCAATCCTTCCTGACTCCAGGTCGTTCCATTGATATTGGTCAAATTATGACGTTGCAATTCGATATAGTAGTCTTCGCCAAAAAGATCCAGCCATTCCTTGAAGACAACCTCTCCAGCTTCTACTCCTTTTTCAAGAATGGTCTGCGGCACAACACCTCCAATGCAGCAAGTTGTGGCAATCAATCCATTTTTGTTCTTTTTCAGCAATTCCATATCGATCCGCGGAAACTTGCCATAAAGCCCATCTTTATATGCCATGGAGGTCAATCGAGTAAGGTTTTGATAGCCTTCTGGATTTTTAGCAAGCAAAAGCTGATGATAACGTCGATCACGTATACCGACACCTGCAAATGAGCGAACACTCATGTCTTGAACCATATAAAACTCACAACCGACAATTGGTTTTACCTTTTCTTTATTACACGTATTGACAAATTCATAAACCCCAAACATATTACCATGATCAGTAATAGCAACGGCAGGCATACCGTCTGCAGCTGCTTTTTTGACCATTTGTCCAATATTGGCTGCGCCATCAAGGATAGAGTACTGGGTATGGCAATGTAGGTGTGAAAACTGTGGCATTAGAATTGGATTTTTAAAGAACGTTTTTCTTTGACTTCAAAAGTAAGTCAAGATTTGGGGATTTCTCAAGTCATTTATCCACAAATCAAGAGAGTCAGCGGTTTTCAGTTCTAAAAAAATTTCTACAATTGGTGACCTGCACCATGAATTGCTTCGTATCAAAATAGAACGGTCGATCAAAAACGATTAACTTTGCAAGCAATGAAGATCTTCGTTTTTTTTATACTTTCTGCTCAAATGGTATTCTCTCAAAATGCTATTGCGCTCCTAAAATACAATGGTGGCGGAGATTGGTATGCCAATCCAAGCTCTTTGCCTAATTTGGTTCGTTTTTGTAATCAAAATTTAAAGACGAATCTTAAAAAAGACATTCCAATAGTGGAAGTTGGCAGTTCTGAACTATACCTCTACCCGTTGTTGCATCTTACAGGACATGGAAACATCGTTTTTTCCGATCTTGAGTCTAAAAATCTTCGAAACTATCTACTTGCTGGAGGATTCTTACATGCCGATGACAACTATGGACTGAGAGATTATTTTTTTAAAGCCATGAAAAGCGTTTTTCCAGATTTAGAATGGCAAAAACTGCCCTTCAATCACCCTATTTATCATCAAAAATATGATTTCAATCAAGGACTACCCAAAATTCACGCCCACGATGGCAAACCCTCCGAAGGGTGGGCTCTAATCCATAAAGGTCGAGTGGTTTGTTTTTTTTCTACAGAATGTGATCTTGGCGATGGCTGGGAAAATCCCGAGGTGCATGGCGACACTCAAGACAGTCATTTGAAAGCATTGATGATGGGTGCCAATATTGTTCAATTCGTTTTTACTCAATAATTATCTTGAATTAGCGTTAAAAACAGATGAAATGTCCATGTTTTGACAATCACCCAAAGCGAAAAAATATCCTAGGCATAGCTTTTGACCATTGAAAATTAAATTATTGACACTTGAATCCCGTTCTACAAATTTTCCTTCTCATCGCAATTCCGTTTATCGGAAAGGCTCATGCTACAGAGCAGTCGATTCTTTGTCAATTTCATCATACTGTTTCAAGTAAAACGGAAATAGATTTGATTCTTCCAAATGAAAGTTCAAGCATCATATCTGTGAATCTGAATATCTATAAAATCATTTTCAAAGACTCTATCCCATTCGAGTCCATGCGCCTTTTAAAGTCCAAAGGTATTCTCCTAAATACGCAGAAACCGTCAAGATTATTTACTCGAACAACGATCCCAAACGATAGTTTGTTCTCTAGTCAAAACTTTTTAGGCAACACGATTGATCCTGGACAAACGG
>CANHJR010000149.1 GCA_947461165.1 Saprospirales bacterium
ATGAAAGACTAATTGCGTCACTTGTTTGTTCCAAAGCGATGATTTTGAATTTTTCTTTCTTTAATTCTTGTATAGCATCCGTTGTATTCTGATAATACATAGAGGGAATAGAGCATTCAGCACCCAAGGCGGTTTTCTGTAATTCGCGATTATCAATTGGGCAGGTGATACCACATAACAATACCTTAGATACGCCAAATGCATCTCCTGTTCGAAAAATAGAGCCTACATTGAAGGCGGATCTAAGATTGTCACAAACAATGATGAGGCCATTCTCTGCATAGTTTTTGGCATATTCGTTTGGAGATAGTCTCTCCAATTCTGCCATTGTTTTTTTGATTGAGGTCATTCTCTTGTGTCAGTTACTTTTTATCCAATTCGCTGAACAATCGGCATTTAAAAATGTAATAGTCTAGCAAAATATATTTTTTTATTGTTGTTTTGGGGTAGCCTTTGTGTTTTATTTTTATTCGCTTTGAAATCAAATCTGGAATTGATTTGTAGAATGAAAAATGCGCGTGCAAAATAGATTTTATGGTGAGGATTTTTTTAGTCTGAACCACAGAGTGAATCCCAGCAATACCGTCTAGCCCAAGTCGAATCGGCAAAATAAAAATGAGATGTCGTTTCCTTAAGTTTTTGAATAGGTTGAATAGACTATTCCTAAAATTGAGATAGGACTTGAAATAACTTCCATAGGGCAAGCTTCCACCACCAAGATGATAGACCTTGGACTTTGGTAGGACTTGTACTTGGTATCCGTAATTATTTATTCGCCAGCATAGATCGATTTCCTCTTGATGAGCAAAATAATCACCGTCAAACTGACCAACCTCGCGAAAAACGGTATTTCGAACAAAGATACAACAGCCGCTTGCCCAGAAAATATCGCGTGTATCGTCGTACTGACCTAGATCAGGCTCTATATGATCAAAGTAGCGACCGCGACAAACAGCATATCCAAAATGATCATAAAAGCCACCGCTACCTCCAGCATACTCAAATTTCAACTTATCCTTGAGGTCCAGAATCTTCGGCTGGATGGCTGCAACATTAGGGTTGGAATCAAAATGATTCAAAATAGGCTCCAACCAATTTTCTGTAACTTCGATATCTGAATTCAATAAGCATAAGATAGGCTCTTCAATTGATTTTAATCCGCGATTGTAACCTTCTGCAAATCCAAAGTTCTTTGAGTTTTGAATGAGGCTGATTTGTCCAAAATGTTCCCGAAGAAAAGGAACGGAATCATCGCTGGAATCATTGTCTATTACATATATTGTAGCTAAATGTAATGGCGTACGATCTATCAAAATTGGCAGGTATTGTTCTAAAAAAGCTCTACCATTCCAGTTCAGGATGACTATTGCAATTTGATTGATCACGAAAATAAAAATTTATTAATTAGGTCAATCATCTCAATTGTTTTCGGAGTTTAACGGGTTCCCACAATTCTAATTTATTGCCATCAAGGTCCAATATCCAGGCAAATTTTCCAAATTCAATAGACTCTTGCCTTATGATAGGAATATCTCTAGATCTTAATTTGTCAAGGAATGCATCGAGATCATCCACCATCAAATTGATCATAAATGACTTATTGTCTGCGAAATAGTTTGTGGATTCTGAGAAAACAGAAAAGACTTGATAGTTCTTGGATGCTACCTCTGGGATAGGAAGTGAAATACCCCAATCCTCCATTTCCAAATCTAGCATTTGGCGATACCAATCAATAAGTTTTTTCTGGTCTGGGGATTTAAAAAAAATGCCACCTAGACCAATGATTTTCCCAGACATGAAACTGTTAATAAAAAGTTTATAAAAATATATACTTATATTGAAATGATTGAATTATATTTGCAATAGCCATATAGAAAAATCGCGCTTGATCACTATAAATTAATTCACAGACGGGTCAAATGCTTATAGGTGCAATGGCGGACTAACAATCAGTGACTTGTCCTGGTTCTCTCGAAAGAGCGACTATAGTTAGATATACAAAGTGCCTACAATAAGCGACCTAAATCCTGTATACCTGGGTTGATCTTTGCCCAACTATATGGCTTTTTTTATTTATCCAAATCCAATAAGATAGAATCTCATATTTCTTTTTTTCTACATTGAAAATTGATATATTTGTTATCTAATTATAACATCCTCAAAGTATTCAACATCCCCATGAAAATTATCTGTATTGGTCGCAATTATTTAGACCATATTGCTGAGCTCCACAATGAAAAACCAGACGATATGGTTGTTTTTATGAAACCACAATCCGCCTTGCATTTCAAGTCTGATCCTTGGTTTATTCCTGATTTCTCCAAAGAAATTCACTATGAATGTGAGATCGTTGTCAAAATTTCAAAGAATGGGAAGCATATTCAACCCAAACAAGCATCAACCTTTTATGAGGAGATTAGCTTGGGAATTGATTTTACTGCTCGTGATCTTCAAACCCACTTAAAGCAAAAAGGGTTGCCTTGGGAGCGAGCGAAGGCCTTCGATAATTCTGCAGTCCTAGGTGAATTTCAATCAAAGGCAAATTATGACTTGAATAATCTATCTTTTGAGTTTAAGAAAAATGGGACATCTGTTCAGGTAGGTAATTCATCAAATATGATTTACAATATCGATGCCATAATCGTTGAAATTTCAAAGTTTTTCACGCTAAATAAGGGTGACCTTGTATATACAGGTACACCGGCTGGTGTTGCGGCTATCTCCATTGGGGATCGATACGAAGGCTTTTTGGAGGGAAAGTCAGTATTTCATTTAGATATAAGGTAAACTTCGTATTTTCGCCATCAATTTTACTCGTATAACTCACCATTAACAAAAGAAATAATGCCATATCTATTTACATCAGAATCGGTATCTGAAGGTCACCCAGATAAGGTTGCGGACCAAATTTCCGACGCACTCATTGATAATTTTTTAGCTTACGACCCTAGTTCTAAGGTAGCTTGTGAGACGCTAGTCACGACAGGTCAAGTGGTTCTTGCTGGTGAGGTCAAAACAGAAACATTTTTGGATGTACAGTCAATTGCTAGAGATGTTATCAGCAAAATTGGATATACCAAGAGTGAATATATGTTTGATGCCAATTCATGTGGTATTTTCTCAGCTATACACGAGCAGTCATCTGATATCAATCAAGGAGTAGAACGAAAAAACCCTGAGGAGCAAGGTGCAGGAGATCAAGGAATGATGTTCGGATATGCCACCAATGAAACAGATAATTACATGCCACTTGCCTTGGATTTGGCACATAAATTATTGGAAGAACTAGCAAATCTAAGAAGAGAAAACAATGAAATCAAATACCTACGTCCAGATGCTAAATCACAAGTGACAATTGAGTACTCTGATGACCACAAACCTCAACGAATAGACACCATCGTAATATCGACACAACACGATGATTTTGGTCCAGAGGCTGAAATGCTAGCCAAAATCAAGGATGATATGATCAAAATCTAGAAACCACGAGTAATGAAGAGTCAGAAACCTGAAATTCAAGCCTTATTCAATGACAAAATTCAGTATCACATCAATCCTACCGGAAAGTTCGTTATTGGAGGCCCACACGGAGATACCGGATTGACTGGTCGTAAAATCATTGTAGATACTTATGGTGGTAAAGGTGCTCACGGTGGTGGTGCATTTTCAGGAAAAGATCCTAGTAAAGTAGATAGAAGTGCAGCATACGCCACTCGCCATATTGCAAAAAACATGGTTGCTTCTGGACTCTGTGACGAGGTACTCGTGCAGGTGTCTTATGCTATCGGTGTTGCAAAGCCTTGTGGATTGTACATCAATACCTATGGTACTAGCAAGGTTGGTGGAATCAATGACGGTGAAGTTGCTAAGAAAATTGAAGAGATTTTTGATATGCGACCATATTTTATCGAACAACGATTGAAACTCAGAAACCCAATGTATCTAGAGTCAGCGGCATATGGTCATATGGGACGCAAGAACGAAACCGTTAAGAAAACGTTTAACAAAGGAAAGTCTAATGAGAAAACAATGGACGTTGAGCTATTTACGTGGGAAAAGCTAGATTTTGTAGATAAAATCAAATCGGCATTTGGTATCTAATTAACTTATTTACTTCAATACGACAAACAAAAAAGATATCCATTTGGATATCTTTTTTAATTATTTGCAAT
>CANHJR010000150.1 GCA_947461165.1 Saprospirales bacterium
TATGGGAAGAAATGAAATCTACGATATGGCGAGGATGCCAAAACGATGGTATTCTTCCGGGAAATTTAGGAGTTCAGCGCCGAGCAAAACAAATATTTGGCAAACTTTCTGAAGGAATCATTTTAGAATCCCCTGAGGAATGGATTGCTTTTCTCAACAAGTCTTCAAAGGATTTTAATACAGTGAACAAATGGGTATCTGTATTTGCCTTGGCGGTCAATGAAGAAAATGCGGCATATGGTCGCGTAGTAACAGCTCCAACAAATGGTGCAGCGGGCGTACTACCTGCGGTATTGATGTATGCAAAATGCTTCCTGCCTGATATAAATGATCATAAAATTATTCAGTTCATTCTCACAGCAGGAGAAATTGGCACGCTCTTCAAAAAATCTGCCACCATCAGTGCTGCAATGGGTGGATGTCAGGCAGAAATTGGGGTTTCCTCTGCGATGGCAGCAGCGGCATTGACGGAAATTATTGGAGGATCCAATGAGCAAGTTTTGATGGCTGCCGAAATCGCGATGGAGCATCACCTCGGACTAACTTGTGACCCAATAGGCGGATTAGTACAAATACCGTGTATTGAACGAAATACAATGGGCGCCATCAAGGCCATAACAGCATCTAATATCGCCTTAGAATCGAACCCAAATAATGCCAAAGTTTCTCTCGACGCAGTGATTAAAACAATGTGGCAAACAGCGCTTGATATGAATTCGAAATATAAAGAAACATCTGAGGGAGGACTTGCTGCCAATATTTCTGTCAATATCGCTGAGTGTTAAATTCAAATTTATCTAAATATTCGTAATGAAACAGGTTCTTATTCTCCTTTTTGCATTTTGGATCGCTAGTTGCACAAATGATGAAATTCCTCGTGAGAAAGCCTATCAGCGATTCTATTTTCCAAAAAAAGAGTATAAAAATTTCACCTCCAATTGCAATTTTAGTTTCGAACTTCCAACCTATTGCTATATAGAGAATAAAGATTCTTTATTTCAAGAACAACTCAGATCGGATAGCTGCTGGATCAATGTCGTTTTCCCTTCTTGGAATGGAAAACTGCATCTAAGTTATAAGTATTATGACAACCCAGATTTACTTACAAAATTGCTTGAAGATTCTTATAAGCTCACCTCAAAACATATGGTCAAGGCTTCGTATATCAAGGATAGCATTATTGACCTTCCTGAGATCAAAGGATTAGTTTATTCTGTCGGGGGCAATTCAGCCTCTGAAAAACAGTTTGTATTGACCGACTATAAAAACCAATTCGTTCGTGGCGCCCTATATTTCAATTCTACACCAAACTTCGACTCTATGCAACCAATATTGGAGTTTGTCGATAAAGACATTTACCATCTAATTGAAACCTTCAAGTTTAGATCAAAACCATAGCTATCAGCTACATGTAAAAGTATGGAATTCCTGATAGCAATCATAAGCATCATTGGTATCCTTGGTACTATTTATATCCATCAAAAGCGCTGGTCTTCGATTCGTAAGTCAACTCTCAAATACCATCAAGAAGTTTCTTATCCTACGATACCAATTTCAGTGATCATCTGTTCACAAAATCCTGAATCGCGTTTTATAGAGTATCTCAAACGTATTCTCGACCAGAATTATTCTCATTTTGAAGTCATTGTCTTGATATCAAAGCCCACGGAAAAAGTGGAAATTGAATTGAATTCCATCTCTGCATCTACCAGAAATTTACGAATAATAGCATTGGATGAATCCTGCCCGTATACTGAAAAAAAACAAGCCTTAAATCAAGCAATCAAGGCTAGCAGTCATGAATGGATAGTGACTATAGACGATGATTGCTATCCAGAATCAGAACATTGGTTATTATCTATTGCAAAAAAAATAGAACAAGAAAACTGCGATATCGTCTTGGGCATCTCACCTTTTATTTCTCAATCTGGATTTCTTCAAAAATTTATTCGGTTTGATTGGCTAAGGGCTAACCTTGATTTGTTGTCAAGTTGGTCAATTAATCGTCCAATTTTTGGAGTTGGTCGAAATATGGCGTTTCAAAAAAATCTTTGGTCAGAAGAATACCTCAATAAATATCAAGAACTTGGTGCTGGAGATGATACCTGTCTTGTTCAATTTTATCGAGAGTCCAAAAGAATTAGCTTGATGTGCGAATCTCACGTTTTTACATTTCCAAAATTAACCTTCTATGAATGGGTTTTACAAAAAAACCGTCATTATAAAACGGGCTTTCAATTGAATTTTCAGGATAAGAAATATTTGGCACAGACGCCAATATTCTTATTTTTATTTTTCATAAGCATTTGGATATGGATTAGTTGGTTGGCTCATCCTTTTATGCCAATTTTGCTCTATCTTTATTATAGTATCTATAGAATAAATCAACTATTTCAAGTGGAGAAATTCCTCTCGATTCGGCGAAAAACATGCTGGTTTGTGCCAGTTCTAGAACCTTTACACCTTATTTATCAACTGCTCACACCGATTTTGTTCCTAATTTTACCCAGACGATGGAAATAAAATCAAAGAATCCGTTAACGTCACAGAATGTCCAAGAAATTCACTTTCTTGGATTCAGCTCTGCGACTGCTGCTTTTCCCATAATTAGCTTGGTCAATAGGTATTTGCATATCACGCTCAGTCACTATCGAGATTTTATTGAAGAATCTGATCCAAATTTTAGACGATGTATTTTCACAAATTTCCGACCAGCTATTCCTATGAATAGTCCAGGCGAAATTGACTATAATTTTGATGATATTTCTTCGGTTTCTAGGCTAGATAAGGCTCAAATCGAAAAGTACATATTGGTTGAATGCAAAGGCGAAGCGAACAACTTATTTCCAAAATTGAAGCCATTGGACTATTTGTTGATATCAAACTATCCGCTATCTGATCTCAAATTTACAATCAAAAGCATTCCCGATGTGACGATGGTCTTTGACCTCACCCAAAGTCAGCTGGGGAATAAAGTGAAAGGAATCGCGGGAATTTTGAATAATTAACCATTCTCTCTTCTAAGTTCAACCGTTTCTTTTGTCATTGCTGGTGATCAACTAATGACAAAGAAATACTATACCTAAAAAGTTTAGACTATGGTCGTAATTTATATTTTGATTGCTTTATTGAGCTCGTATTCTCTTTTTTTCATATCAATTGAACTTTAAAATCGACAACTTTCATTTTTGATTCTTATTTTTGTAAAATCGTACTATAATTTTTTCCATGACCTTCCAATCCTTTGATACAAAAAATCTCACCTTGCAGGAAACACATGGTTTTCTGCTAACTTCCGTAGCACCGAGACCTATTGCCTTGGTCAGTACCGTAGACAAGGATGGAAATGTGAACTTGGCGCCATTTAGCAATTTCAATGCATTCTCTACCAATCCTCCAGTTCTCGTATTTTCGGCAAGTAGAAGTGGGCGAACAGGTGAAACCAAGGATACATACAAGAATATAAAAGAAACGATGGAATGCTGCATCAGCATTGTAGAATATGCGATGGTGCATCAAATATCATTTGCAAGCACTGAATTTCCAAGAGGTGTCAATGAATTTGTCAAAGCAGGATTAACAACTATTCCTTCAGAATATGTCAAAGCACCACGTGTAGCTGAAAGTCCTGTGCATTTTGAGTGTAAGGTGAACCAAGTGATCGAATTGGGAGATCAAGGTGGATCTGGAAATTTATTCCTCTGTGAAGTGATCAAAATTCACGTCAATGACAGGGTAATGAAGGACGGCAAAATAGACCCTCTCAAGATCCATCAAGCTGGACGCTGTGGTCTAGGGTACTATGTCAATAATGACCCGGAGCGCATGTATTCCATAGCTCAGCCACAGTCCCAAATAGGTATTGGTGTAGACGCTCTAAATGAAACTATCAAAAACAGCAGCGTCCTCACTGGCAATAATCTTGGTCAGTTAGCTCTAAATCAAACCCTGCCGACGGCAGAAGAAATCACAGATTTTCGATCAACTGAATCCTATAAATATCTCAAAGGATTTGAAGGTGAAGAGTGCCTCAAACAATTTCACAAAGCCGCTTCCGAAATGCTAAATAATGGCAATCTGCGACTCGCCCTCATCTGCCTTTACTCCTATTAATCCAAAAGATGTTCGCTAAACTAAAACAGAAATGGGGTGTCA
>CANHJR010000151.1 GCA_947461165.1 Saprospirales bacterium
CAAACAGTTAATGTTTCTGGCCCCTATTTTTATTTAGAAAAAGACTTTAAATGTAGCCGCAGAGATAGCGTTTATTTTAGTTTGCAAAAAATATCAGATGTCAATCCGGCCTCATTCACCTGGAATTTTGGGGACGGATCGACTATCGCAAATACGCCAATTACCAATTTCAAAAAACATTACCCAAACAAAGGGGACTATTATATCTCCGTCAAGTCAACGAATGCTAATGGTTGTAAATATGCGGACAGTGTGCTCGTGCAGATCCGAAAAGTAAAGGCTGATTTTTCACCAACATATTTTTGTAAGATAAGCGATACTGGATTAGGTGATAATTCTGCGGACTATAGCTTCAAACCTACAGGATCCGTAGATGCAGGGTATGGAAATAATTATGCATATACGTGGCAAGTTCAGGACTATCGAACAGGTAAGAAATCCCCTTTCGTCAGTTTTCCTGAACCTGCCATTCCTCTTCTTGTAGATAGTCAGTGGGTAACCCTCACAGCGAGAGATACCAATGGATGTACAGATACCATACGCAAAATGGTCGTCGTGGATACACCAAAAATCAAGGTCACCCTGCAAAAGCCGCTATGTTTTTTCAATGATACCCTTTTCTTCAGCACAAATCTTGGCACCAATTTTCCAGTGTTAAGTCAGAAATGGAGCCTTTATGAGTACGAAAAAATACCAAATACAACCAGCCGAAATCGAGTTACACTTCTTGCAGATTTGACAACACTAAATCAATATATTCTAAGCGATCCACAACGCAGTAATTTGTTTGAGTATACGTATACTGTTACCTATCAAAACAATATATGTCCAATAACAACGATAACGGATACATTCTCCTTTTTCAGAGATACGACCTTTTTGTCAATGAGAGATTCAATCTGTATGAATTCTTCCAATCAAATAAGTGCTGCACATAATCAAACTTCGGCATTTAGATATTCTTGGTTCGTCAATGGTGTTTTACAATCAAGTCCGGATACAAATTATTTCTTGCTTCAAAAGTTCCCAACTCCGATGCCAGCTCTACAGATAAAACTAGCGCGAGAGCACCGAACCAATGGTTGTAAAGATGAGATGACGAGAACCATAGAAGTAGGTCAAAAGCCTGTTGTCAGTCTTACCAATTCATTTGCTAGTTCTGATCGTTGTACGCCACTCACGGTAGTGAGTTATGCGAATTCTGCGACTGGAGTCCCTGCAGGCAGTATTTGGCATCAATGGCACCAAAAAGGGCGCGCAGTTCCTTTTTCCTTGAACCCATCTAGTATCCCTCTTATCAATAAGTTTGATACGATCTATGCTATCATCGGAACCACCTACGGATGTCGAGACACCTATCTCATTGCAAATAGGTTCTACAATCCAATGTTCAAAATGCAAATGGACAAAACGACGATTTGTCGTGGGGATTCCATCACGTTTAGCCTAGATACGATAGACGATGTGGATAGTGTGATCATGTCATTTGGAGATGGCAATTCTTTTCGTCAAGGCTCTTTCTGGGATAGCACCCGTTTGAAAATTGGGTATAGATATACAAACTATGTCACAGGAAGTGAAGTTTTTTTGGTTTCTACCAGTGTTTTTGCAAAACAGGGATTATGCGCCAAGGCTAGAGATACAGTTGTTGTGGTGAAGGACCCTAGACCTCGATTTCATTTTAATAATGGATTGGATACCGCATACTGCTACGACAAAGTCAATCTTGTCAATACAAGTCCTCGAGGCGATAATTTCTTTTGGAAACTAGGCGATGGAAACATTTCGAATAATCGTGATACGCAGGACTATTTCTATCCACGCCCAGGAAGCTATGAAGCTACGCTTTATGCCTATTTGAAACCACTTCAGTGTGTGGACAGTTTCAAAAAAAGAGTTGTCCTGCATCCTATTCCGAAGTTGACAGCCTACACGGACACCGTTTGTTTGGGAGATACGCTCCATTTGGCCTACACGGACACGATGCCTGGAAATAAAATTTTTATAAAGCCAGATCCGAATGGATTGAATCCAATCTTTGGATCACCAATTAAGGTCTTGGTAAATCAAACTACAGATTTCAAAATCATATCTGAGACAAACAAAGGATGCCTCGATTCTGCGGAGTTAAGAGCTATGGTTGTGAATCCTGCTGGACAAGTAAATTTAGATACGATCATCGTTTCAGGAAAACGCGTTATATTGCCAATTATATACGATTCATTTATGAATTATATTTGGACACCACCTCTAGATAGTCCTAGCTGCACAAACTGCTCCTATCCAGAGATACAAGTAATCACCTCTTCCAAATATGAACTTCTGGTCAAGGATAAGCGTGGTTGTTTTGAGCGAAAAATGTTTTTCAAGATCGATGTGTATCCTGATATTTTAGTGCGAGTTCCAACTGCTTTCTCGCCAAATGGTGATGGGTTCAATGATATTCTTTTTGCTCGTGGTTCTGGGATCAAGAAGCTACTGGATTTCAAGATTTACAATCGACTAGGTCAGCTTTTATTTATGACAACCGATGAAAACTTGGGATGGGATGGCACCTATAAAGGCGTGGATCAAAACACCGATTCGTATTTTTATACCTATCGTGCAGAAGCTTTTATCCCGGGAAAAATCGTCACTGGAGAAGGCAATTTTATGCTACTTCGATAGGCTTTAACTCCAAAAAAAATGGCATTAAATGTGAGGAGCAAAATGGAAGGAAATAATTTTTCAATGTTTTCTAAAATAATTAAATAATAAAATAGTATCTTTGCACCCTCAAAATTGAAAAATTAGAGACCACTAAAAAGAAATAAAACCACACGAATGCCTACAATACAACAATTAGTCCGAAAAGGAAGAGAAGTCATGGAGTACAAATCAAAATCTAGAGCCCTAGATTCTTGCCCTCAAAAACGTGGAGTATGTACGAGAGTATATACAACAACTCCAAAAAAACCAAACTCCGCATTGAGAAAAGTTGCAAAAGTTCGATTGACAAACGGAATCGAGATCATTGCATATATCCCAGGAGAAGGACACAATCTACAAGAGCACTCGATTGTATTGATCAGAGGCGGAAGAGTAAAAGACCTACCAGGAGTGCGATACCATATCGTTCGTGGAGCTTTGGATACTGCAGGTGTCAACAACCGGAAGCAGTCTCGATCCAAGTATGGAACGAAGCGTCCAAAAGCATAATTTTCGAATCGACCAAGAGCATACTCTTAATTGTGGCAGTAGCTTTTTGATTGCCCACATTTCGAGTTTTCAAATCGATTGATTATAAATATTTTTAACCAAGTAAGTAGTACCGTCAAAGGACCTGTGTACTGTAAAACTGAAAAACACTCAACATGAGAAAAAGTAAACCAAAAAAGAGGTATTTGCAACCGGACCCTGTCTTCAATGACGAAATGGTTTCATTGTTTGTAAACAATTTAATGTATGATGGCAAGAAATCGGTATCATATAAAATCTTCTACGATGCTGTCGAGCAGGTAAATGCAAAAGCAGAAGAAGGAACAAATGGTTATGAGACTTGGAAAAAAGCACTTGCCAATGTGAGCCCATCTGTAGAAGTAAAATCAAAAAGAATCGGTGGTTCTAACTTTCAAATTCCAATGGAAGTAAGACCTTCAAGAAAAATTTCACTCGGTATGAAGTGGTTGATTTCTTTTTCAAGAAAGAGAAATGGAAAATCAATGTCTGAGAAGTTAGCGCAAGAAATTTTAGCGGCTTCAAAAGGTGAAGGTGCTGCATACAAGAAGAAGGAAGATGTTCATAGAATGGCTGAGGCTAACAAAGCGTTTGCTCATTTCAGATAAATCAAATTAAAGTTCACAAATAATTTAGTATTTCAGAGTTAGGGATTAGAATATTCTGACAACTGACTACTGACAACTGAAAAAACGATATAATTATGTCAAGAGATTTAAAATTCACAAGAAATATTGGAATAGCCGCTCACATTGATGCCGGCAAGACCACAACAACAGAGCGGATTTTGTTTTACACAGGTAAAACGCATAAAATTGGTGAGGTTCACGAAGGTGCCGCTACGATGGACTGGATGGAGCAGGAGCAGGAGAGAGGTATTACCATTACTTCAGCAGCAACTACCTGCTCTTGGAGTTTTCCAACAGAGCAGGGA
>CANHJR010000152.1 GCA_947461165.1 Saprospirales bacterium
AGATGGTAAATTTTTACAGGGGATTCTAAATGCTGCTGCACCAGTCTGTGGAGGAATCAACTTAGAGTACTACTTTTCAAGAACAGACAACCAAAAGCTCGGGTCTGGCTCTAAACTTCCACATAACGTCGTCGGACTATTTGGAGTGGCAAACGGTATTGAAGGAGATCTACGTCCTGGACTACCAGCTCAAATGATCGAAATTCACGAACCTATTCGATTGATGATTATTGTAGAACAATTTCCTGAGGTAATCTTGAGTGCTATACAAGCAAACAAAGCAACATATGAATGGTTCATCAATGAGTGGATCCACTTAGTATGTTATCATCCAACGGAGAATCGCATGTTGCAATTTAAAAATGGAGCTTTTGAAGACTTGATTCTTCTTGATCACCAAACTCCTACTTTAAGTAGTAATGAATTATTGACCGAATTTGAACATAATACAGAGAATATTGCTGTAAAAATATTAACGAATTAACCATGATCCACATACTTATTCAATCTATCATATTGTTGCCTCTACTGGGGTTTGTCATAGGATTATTCATCGATGAGAAGAAAGAAAATATTATCTCAAAGCTTGCTATTGGGACCATAACTCTTCAATTTCTTATGTCTATCATTCTTGGAGGGTTATGGATTCAAGGAGGTTTTCAAAAAGTAAATATCACGGAATTGACTATTTATCAAAATCCGGGGTATCATTTTTTTATTGATCTCTTGTTGGACAAAACCTCCATTTCATTCATCCTAATTGGATCATTTCTCGCTACAATGGTGACCATTTTCAGTCAGTATTATTTGCATAAGGAGGAAGGATATAAGCGGTTTTTCTGTGTAATTTTGTTGTTCTATTTTGGGTTTAACCTTACGGTGTTATCTGGTAATTTTGAAACTCTCTTTATTGGTTGGGAAGTTCTTGGAATATCTTCGTTTATGCTGATTGCGTTTTACCGTTATCGTTATTTGCCTGCAAAAAATGCAGTCAAGGTATTCACGATCTATCGCTTAGGGGATGTCGGATTATTGTTGGCCATGTGGTTGAGTCATCATTTCTGGCATGAGAATGTAACATTTTATAAAATGGCCAATGCAACTCTAATCAATGAACATATACACCAGCATACTATTTTGGGCATACTTATAGCACTAGGTGTAATGCTAGCAGCTGCTGCCAAGTCGGCTCAATTTCCATTTTCTTTTTGGTTGCCAAGAGCAATGGAAGGTCCCACTCCTTCAAGTGCTATTTTTTATGGCTCTCTATCAGTACATATGGGTGTTTTCTTATTACTTCGAACATTTCCATTGATTGAGTTTCAAACTTCAGTTCGAATACTAATTATAGGAATGGGGCTATTTACCTTTTATGTCAGTACAGGAATTTCTAGAGTTCAGAGTTCTATCAAAGCACAAGTTGCCTACTCTTCCATCTCTCAAATTGGATTGATGTTTGTCGAAGTAGCATTCGGGCTAGAGACTATCGCTCTTATCCATTTTATGGGAAATGCGATATTAAGAACATATCAGTTATTGATTAGTCCTTCTATCGTGAGCTATAAGATTCGAGAGCAATTCTATACCCAACCAGTTAAGTCTAAAACAATTGAAAACTACTTTCCTGTGCGCTGGCAAAATGCAATGTACATTCTCTGCCTGAAGGAATGGAATCTCGATACGATCATGTATTTTTACACTTGGTATCCTGTGAAGTGGATAGGAAAGAAACTATCATTTTTAAAATGGAATCGTTCGAAATATTTGATTCCTTTATTTCTATTAACTTCAGTAATATCTTATTGGGTCGATTTAGAATATCATTTTAAATTTTTACCTGAATTATATGGTGGATTTGCTTTGCTCCTGGCGCTAAAATCGTTCTCAGAAAAACGAAGTGTGCATCAAGCATTTTTTCTTATTGTATTCAATCACTTATTTATAGCTACTGCCGTATTTTTCAATGAACATTTAAGTTGGTATGAAATCACAATATATGTAAGCGGCGTTCTTGCTTCAGGAGTCGTAGGTTTTTTTGTTTTAAATTACTTGAAGGCTAAAAAGGAGAATCTTACTTTAAATAGATTTCATGGACATTCATATGAGTATTCATATGCATCTATCATTTTTCTATTAGCTTGCTTAGGTCTAACTGGGTTCCCTATCTCACCTACTTTTTTAGGGGAAGATTTAATTTTCTCTCATATACATGAAGAGCAATTCATTCTTGCTTTTTTAGTTTCGGCATCATTTGTTGTAGATGGATTATCGCTGATTAGGCAGTATTCTATGCTATTTTTAGGTCCACATAGCAAGACTTATCATGAGGTGGCATATAGGAATTCGTAGTAATTATTTAAGTTCAATTATTATCCACAATTATGTTACTTTTGTGTTATAAATTTTTTTTGGGGGGGCTTTGGGGTCAATAATATCGTAATACAAAAATTTAAACTATGTTCGGAAGAAAAGAAGAAACGCCAAAAAACCAATCCATACAAGTCCTCAATAGTATAGCTGTAGGTACCATCATTGAAGGAAATGTAAGAACTGAAGGTGATTTACGAGTAGACGGAAAGGTTATTGGGAATATTATTTGCAAAGGAAGACTCGTTTCAGGACCCTCTAGTGAGATTCTAGGAGATATTCTTTGTGTTAATGGGAATTTAGAAGGAATGTGCCGTGGTAATATACAGGTGAGTGAAGTCCTCAAAGTTGCTAAATCAGCAAATATCGATGGCATTATTAGTACTAAAAAGTTGACGGTAGAGGAAGGGGCTGTGATGCAAGCAAAAATCAATATGTCCAATAGTTCAGGAAATCCAGTCGTAGTTCAAAAAACGAACATACCTCCAACTAAATCTTAATCTAGTGTCTCAAAAGATCAACCCTAATCAATTTGCAAAATACAGCGGTCTAGCATTTCAACTTATAGCGTACATTGCAATTGGGTATTTTATTGGTAATTTTATTGACGGCAAAATGAAAAACGAAACCCCATATGCAACGGCTGGATTTTGTACCTTCTTTCTAATCATTGGATTCTATACAACTATTCGAGATGTTATCAAATCTAAAATGTAGTCCTTGGACAATAAAAACGACTCTCCTTATTCTTTGTCCATACATTATCACTAGTTTGTATCTAGGCCAAAAAAGTGTATTAGGCATAGGGCTTATCAATACTATTGGATTTGCTTGTCCAGTAAACATCTTATCAAGAATAAAATCAGCTAAAAAACACCAAGATTTTTTGATAGGATTATACTCAAATCTTGGCTTTATTGCCCTTTTGGTAATGTTTCAATTGGTTCTTTATTCAGTCTGGAATTTAAATATGATTTACTCTTTTTTATTGGCATTTGATATTCTAGTTTTTTCTATAGCTTTGACTTTTGAATCTAAATCGTGAAGCAAATTCTTATACTCGGTGCAGGCAAAAGCAGTGCACATTTAATCAAATATTTATCAAATAATGCGACTAACTTAGATATTGGGATTACGATCGTTGACATTAAAACGGATCATATTCCGAAGGATGTTCTCAACCCACGAGTCTGCATTTGTAAAATCGATTTAGGCAATCCTGACCCATATTCAAGTTTGATAGAGCGATCAGACATTGTAATTTCGATGCTACCAGCCTCGATGCATATCAATATTGCTAAAAATTGTATAACGTTTTCGAAACATCTCATCACGCCATCTTATATTTCGAACGAGATGATGGAATTAGATGCCGAAGCAAAGACTAAAAAATTGATTTTCCTCAATGAAATGGGCTTTGACCCTGGAATCGATCACATGACTACGATGAAGATTTGTAGCACTATAGAGGACGAAGGAGGAAAACTTGTTGGCTATAAGTCGTATGCTGGAGGACTCGTCGCTCCAAAGTCTGACAGCAATCCTTGGAATTATAAGTTTAGTTGGAATCCTAAAAATGTTATCTTAGCAGGTCAAGGTGGTGAGATTCAGTACCTTTTGAATAAGGAGATTGTCAAGCTAGATTATTCGGATCTTTTTTCGAAGTCTGAAGAAATCATAGTGAGCGACAATCTTCATTTTGATGGATATGCCAATAGGGATTCGATGAAATATGAAAAGCTCTATGGTTGGAAAAATATGGAAACCTTGGTAA
>CANHJR010000153.1 GCA_947461165.1 Saprospirales bacterium
CGCCAAACCATTTGTATCCAAAGGAAATAGCATAGAGATTGCAATGCTGTATAAACTTAGATTCTATAAGCGATTGGGTCATATAACAGGAGACCAATTGCAATGAAATCAGCAGCGTAAATAGAACTGAAAGGACGAATCGTTTATACTTATTTTTAAATAAACTTACAATAAGAATAGATAGAGTTATTAAAAATAAGATATTCAGTAATACTAGCAGGATAAGGGCATTTCAACAAATATAGATAAGTATGAACAAGCAACTTTGTTAAAAAAGACTACATACCACCGCTTTCTATCTATAAAACCATTTAGACCATGTAACCCTTTATTAAAAAAAGACCTTTAAATAGTTTTAGATAGGAATGGTGTTGGAAATATCCTACGAATTGGTTGATTTCAATTTAGAATGATTTACAACTAATTATGGCATCTCAAAAATGTTAAATCAGAATATGGTTTTGGAAAACAAGTTGTATTTGAAAATGAATTTCGGACTATCTTTGCCGTACAAGCTCCTTACATCTGAAAACATATATTGTATTTATCGTTTGACCATTCTATGCAGTTAATAGCCGTTTTTTTGTTGTTTTTTGGATTAGGGTTTTGGTTGATTCCCTTGATAAGAGACTATGCCGTTAGAAAAAAATTCGTAGACATTCCCGATCATCGAAAAGTCCATAAAACGCTTATCCCCGCTTTGGGTGGAGTGGCGATTTATATCTGTTTTGTATTGAGCTTTGTTTATTGCTGGGAGCAGATAAATTCAAGTAATATCTGGATACTATTCGCTGGATCCGCTATCGTCATCACGGGCATTATTGATGATATAAAACCTCAAAAAGCAATACTTAAGCTTAGTATTCAGATCCTATCGGCGATTGCAGTTGTTTGTCTTGGCGACTATCGATTGTATTCTATGTCTGGTACTTTTGGTATCTATGAACTCAATTATTGGCTTTCTATTCTGATTTCTATTTTTATTTTGATTACACTCGTGAATGCGCAAAATCTCATAGATGGCATCAATGGCTTAGCCTCATCTTTAGGAATTTTGTTTTTTGCGTTTTTTGCATACACTTACTTCCATTCAGGCAATACTCTATTTCTAGTTATTTCACTTTCATTTATTGGCTCTTTGTTAGCATTTTTGAGGTATAATTTGATTAAACCTACCATTTTCCTTGGCGATACAGGTTCCACATTGATTGGGTTTGTTTCTGCTGTTTTCTTGATAGATTTTTTAAATTTCCCGGATGCAGCGAAACGTGAACTTGGCATAATCAATCCCTATGGAATACTCCTAAGTTTATTTTCAATCCCTCTTTTCGATACATTTCGCGTTGCCTGTCTGAGACTTTTAAAGCAGAAATCTCCTTTTTCACCTGATAAAACACATATTCACCATCTCTTTCTTCGTTTAGATTTTCAGCATTATCATATTACTGGTATTTTGATTTTGGCTAATATGATTATCGTTACAATTGCATTAATCTTTCAGCAGCAACTAGGCGACACCTTGATTATTAGTTTTTTACTGGGTTTGTTTGTCTTTGGGTTTTTCATTCTTGAGTTTTTTATAGCGAAGAAATTTAAAATGCGCTATGATGAACAGTTAACTTTAGAAAAGTTTAGAAATTTTATTGCAGACTATTGGTATCTGTTCTTTTCTATTATTGTTTTTGTTTTGCCATTTCAGCGATGGGCTACGAGCATTCCTATATTGGTTTACACCTTCTTTTGGTTGTTTTCATTTGACAATAGAAAAGTCAATTTACGCGACATGTCCAAGTTTTATATCCTTGTGCCTTCATCGCTATTTTTTGTATCCATTTTTTATTATTTTATTGTAGAATTGAATATTCACAAGGTTCTAGACAATGTATTGCGATATTTGCCTTTTCTGTTATTTCCCCTCTTTTTATTTCTAAAGAAAGAATATTTTTCCTTGAAAAAATGGCACTCTATTTTAGCTTTTTTTCTTATTGGTATTCTGACGTTTTCATTTATCCTTTTTGGAATTGTTTTAATAAAATACGTATCCGGATTTAGGTCAGACATTTTTATACAAAATGAATCGATCATTAGCAATATTCCAACAATTTACTATTCGCTTTTGTTATGCTTTGCGGCAATGGTTACGATGTATCTTCGCAAGTCAAGTATTAAAATACTCCAGGTACCGACCATTTCTTTTCTAATTCTCACCTTTCTTACAGCAATTATGATCCTCATTCATAGCAAGGTAGGTTTTATTGCACTCACGCTAATTCTCAGTTTTGGGGGATTGATCCAATGGTTTCAAAATAAAAGAATTCAACCCTCTATTATTGTTTTAGTATTGGCGCTTTCCTACACTTTCATTTTTATCTATAAATCTGAGAAAATTGATTTTGGCTATTTACAGTCATCCTCGATAGAAGTAACTAAGCGAATCACTCAATGGCAGCATGCTTTAACGATGATTGAACAGAATCCTGTTTTAGGTTATGGATCCCAATATTTAAACCTGCTAAACACAACCGCTTCTGATTTACTAAATTGTCACAATCAATATCTTGAATCTTGGATTGAGTTTGGTTTCGTTGGGCTATTGGGACTCATTATGTCATTTTCGCTTTCCTTGTATCAAGCCTTTAGATCCCAAGATTATTTCTATATGGGCTATATATTTCTTATTGCATACTATTCATTGTTCGAAAGTCTATTTACAAATCAAACAGGAATTATTTTCTTTTCCGTTTTCAATAGTTTGTTTCTACTCAAAACAAGACTAAGAATCAAAACAATAAACAAACAACATTAGTTGGCTCCTCTTTTATAAAAAACGAAGCCATTTTTACTGTAAAGAAAATTAGAGTTTGGCGATCTAGAAGTATCCATGCTTATTTTATCTATCGTTCGTAAGATAAAATAACAGTCTTTTTCCAAAGGATAATACAGATAGTATAAATGCTTCAAGCTATCTTCCTTATTGATATATGGCTGTCGATCACTGTAGAAATACTGATTATAGCTTTTGACATAGAGTGCTTGCGTATTGACATCTTTCCCTTTTAGTGACTTACAAAACTCAACCAGACTACCCTGTACTAGCTTTTCTATTCGCGGCAAATAGTATATTGCAATCACTTGAATACATAAAACACAACCGATAGAAATTGCAATTATGGCTTTTTTCACTTTTGAATTTGCAAATAAATACAAACTATAGGCATAGATTATTCCGAAGATCAACCCAAAAACACCAACAGAATCATGCCAAACAAGAGGTGTTTTCAATTGTTCCAAAAAGTTTTTCTCTCCAATATATGGTATTATTTTTTCAAGATTATTGCCAGCAAAAGGCGTCAAAATCAATGCGCAAAACCAGATAAAACCAATCGATCCTAGCGCAATTATTTGCCAGAATTTTGGTTTTTTGTTCTTTAGAATCAATTGATCTAACCCAAAGGCCGCAAAGAATGTTATGGGATAATAATCCATAGATGAATAATGAATGATCTTTGTTTTTACAAGAGAAAACACTACCAAAACTACGATACCGCATGCCATCATCATTTTGAATACAATATTTTGAAAATCTGTTTTTTCAACTTTCAATTCTTTGCAAAATGCCGACCACATAAAAATGCTTGCAGGAAAGCATCCAAGAAGAAGAGCTACCGGATGAAACAAAATAGTTCCACCATGTTTGGCATCTTCTGTCTCAAAAAGCCGAATTTGATAATCAATAAATTCATGAACATAGGTGTCTCCATAGTTCTTTGTAATATAATAAAACCAAATAGTGCTTAACCCTATTGAAACAACAATCCAAAGAAAAGACCAACCTATTTTTCGAATATTTTGAAACTTTATGAAAATCCAGCCCAATCCAAGGCTTCCAATGATTAGAATCAAGGCTACAGGACCTTTGGTCATGATCGCCAAGGCCGTAAAAAGACTACTCAAAACACAGTATCTAAGAGAGTCTCTCCCCTCTCTGACAAGCAAGAAGGCAAAGAAATAAATAGCAAGAAAAATAAAATAATTGAAAAATGGATCAATGAGCCC
>CANHJR010000154.1 GCA_947461165.1 Saprospirales bacterium
CCTTGAGCGGTATATATCGATGCCATGTAGTAGGTACATTCAGCCGCGTATTTATATGATTTATCTTGAACGATGACCTCAAGAATAGGAAGAGATTGTTTGTAATTCTTCAGAAAAAATAGTGACTTGGCGCGATAATAAATAGCTTCGTTTTTGATATCTGAACTGATGTCCCCTTCGGATTCAATCAATTTGGCAAACTCCACGACATCCGCATAATTTTTGAGATTATAACTGGACTCAAGCATTCCGATTTTAGCAACCTGCTTGTTTTGAACAGAGGAGGCAACAGTGAGTAGTTTTTGGTAAAACGACTTGGCTTTGGAATAATCTCGCTTGTTATTGTAATTAAAATATGCCGACCGCACCAATGCCCGCTCGTAGTATGGGTTGTTGTTTTCACGGCATAGATAGGCGTACTCCTCAATAGCTTCATTGGGCATTTTCATCCTAGTGTAACACTCCGCTTTATAGAAACGAGCTTTTGCGAAAAACAACCCATTGGGGAATTTATCTAAATACTTATTGAGCATTGAGATCGATTGCTCACATTTGCCATCAGAATAGGCCTCCTCCGCTGCCTCAAACAAAATGGTATCCTGCTCAGAGGCTTGAATTTGACGACCATTTGGTAGACTATTGACAAAATTGATAAAATCTTCTGCCTTGCCTTGTGAAAGATAAATTTCCTTGATTGCTTTCAGCGCTTGATCCGCTTCAGGACTATTGCTATACTTGTTCAGGACTTCACCATATTTAGTTAGAGCACTCGTCATATCGTTCTTATTGAAAAAAAGCGTTGCTTGCCTTACAAGTGCCTTTGGAGCGTATTCTTGAGATCCGGACTTCGCCTCCAATTCCGAATAAATTCTCAAAGCCTCTTCGATATTATTATTGTCCTCGTATGCCAATGCTAATTGGTATTTAGCGTCAGTGGTATAGATGGAATTTGGCACCTCGCGGAGCAATTTTGTCAACACATTTATTTTTTCTTTATAATTCTTTCGCACACCATCTATGTTGGCTTTTTGAAGTGTAGCATAGTCATATCCTCGTCCTCGAGCTTGAGATATCTTTGAGTACATATTATAGGCTGCATCATAGTTTTTCTGCAGAAAATAAATATCCGCAACACGCAAATCTACATCTTGCATGATATCGGATTTTGGTTGATTCTGATTGTATATATAGCTTTTGGCGCAGTTTTGAAACTGAGATAGCGCTTCCATATAATCTTTTGACAAATAGGCACAATAACCTAATCCATAGTACGTATTGAATAAGGTAGCATTCTGTGCGAATACAATTTTCTCTTTTTGAATTATTTTAAACACTTCATTATATTCTGCTCTCGCTTTATCGACCTCACCCTCCTTGAAATAAATATCAGCTCTGAAGTATTTTGCCTCAGCCTCTAAAATCTTATCAAAAGGGTTTGCAATAGATTTTCTGATAAATTTTTGTGACAGTTCTTTATTCCCTTCCTGGTATAATTGGATAGCATAGGTATAGCAAATCTCTTGATACAATCTTTCGTTACCCGCCTGAAGTTTTTCATTTTTTTCGATCATTTCGATCGCTTGTGGGTAATTGTTTGTAAACAATAATGAGGAAGTCAATAATGGATAAATTTCGGATTGTTGAGGGGAATTAGGATACTCCTTCAGATAATCATTGAAATTTTTTATGGCTGAATTATAGTTTTTCAAATCATAGTTCAACTTCGCAATATTCAGCTTACTTTGTTCGGTGATGGTGAGATCTTGAGAGCCTGAACTTGCTTGAATAAAAGCATTAAGGGCATTCTGTTTGTCCTTATTTTTTAAATAACAATCTGCCAATGCATACATGGCATATTGTCCAAAATTGTTACTCAATTGTAGTTCTCGAAAATGTCCAATTGCTTGATCATAAAGACCTATTTTATATTCAGAAAATGCGAGTTGATACATATCTTCCGCATTAATGGTAGCATTCTCAGCTGTGTGCTTGTTCAGATATGATTGAGCTTCATTGTATTCTTTCAGCTCGAAATAACTTTTTCCAAGAAGTGCATTTTTCCCAGGAGAATTCAAATTATCCTCCTTTAGAAGGCTAATGACTTTATTGTAATTTTTTTTGAAAAATTGAATTTGGGCAAGAACAAAATTAACGTCTTTGCCTGTGGAATTATTGCTCACCTCCGTAAGATACTTTTCGGCTTGGTTATAGTCCTTTTGATTGAAAAAAAGCACCCCAAGGTAATACCTCGCATCTTGTGAATATTGACTCTTGGATATACCTATTGATTTTTGAAAACTCGCTATTGCTTTAAGCTCATTGCCGTTTTCCATAAAGGAATACGCAGACTTAAAATAAAAAGCATCTAACCAATCACTAGGCAAATTTTCGGATCCAGCAGATTGAAACCAAGTCTCAGCGTTTTTGTAATTACCCTTTTCAAAATACAATTCCGCGAGATGAAATGCCAATTGATGCTTTCTACTTCCTTGTGAATAATCGTGCTGAGCTATAAGTTTCTCTTCTGCATCATACTTGCCAAGTTTTGATGCCAAAAATGCAGAATAATATAGAGCGTCGCTGCGATACAAGTTCAAATTTGATTGAGAATAAGTCTGTTCATCGTTCAATATTTTTTGAAACAAGTTGTATGCATGTGCATAATCTCTTTTATTAATGTGTTGGATCGCATTTTGATAATCAACCGAATAATCAGTCAATATTAAATTCCCTTGAGCACTCGTAAAAAAAGGCATCAAACTGATTACAAGTATGAATAAAAAAGCTAATTGGCGCCTGAAAAAACTAAAATAAACCATATGGCAAATTAAATGGAATAATCGCCACAACAACGATAGAGTTATAAACATATTGTATTATATCTGCACTATTTATCAAAAACCATATCGACGAGATTCGTCTTTTTTATTCTCAAGAAAGAAGATCCATATCGAATGAAATCTGTCGCATTCAGTACAGCTCCTAAAAAATATCTTTTAAACGCATCGTTTGATCCAGGATAACACGTCCTGCTTCATTTTTTTTAATGGTTCCCATTTCATTCATTGGGTCATGCTCGAAAAAAATAAAAGCGTTGCTATCTAAAACTTTTTGGTACAATTGCTCCCGCTCATTTAGCGTATCCAAGGGTCTTAAATCATAGGCCATAACATAAGGCATTGGAATATGAAATGACGAAGGCATCAAGTCTGCAGCAAATACGATCGTTCTGCCTTGATATTTTATGAATGGTATGGTCATAGCCTCTGTGTGTCCATATACAAAATCAAAGGTGATTCCAACGTCTTCGAAGCTATTTTCGTTGAGAAAACTCATTTGTCCTGATTCCTGAATTGGAAGAATATTTTCTTTAAGAAAAGATGCTTTTTCACGATCATTTGGCTTTAATGCCCAATTCCAGTGGTCTTCTTGAGACCAGTAACGTGCCTTCGAAAATTGTGGCAAAAGCGTATCGCCTTGCCTTACAATCGCTCCTCCACAATGGTCAAAATGGAGATGTGTCAAAATAACGTCGGTAATGTCATCCGGAGAATACCCTTTAGATTGAATCGATTTTATCAAATTGTCATCGCCATGAGGAAAAAAATGGGATCTGAATTTATCATCTTGCTTGTCACCCATACCGGTATCTATGAGAACAAGTCTGTTTTGGGTTTCAAGGAGCAAACATCGCATGGCCCATGTACACATATTGTTTTCGTCTGGGGGATTCAGCTTGGACCACATCGTCTTTGGAACGACGCCAAACATAGCACCACCGTCTAGTTTGAATTTACCCGTCTCAATGGAGTGAATTTGCATAGAATAAGCAATTGAATTTTATAATATTTTTCAAAAGTAAACAAAAATGCTTTTGAATTCGCTCATTTATAATGGATGTTGGACAAATTTGCATCCTATTGCTTGAAATTGAATGCATATATTTGCCAATCCATTCTATAAGTATTTGATTTGAAGTTTCCCGGGATTATTGACCGCTATATTATTCGCCAATTTTTTGGTGGATTTATTTTTGCATTGGCCTTGATC
>CANHJR010000155.1 GCA_947461165.1 Saprospirales bacterium
AGTCAGCTGGCCACCTTCTTCATATCCTACGTATCCTGGAGGCGCACCTACCAATCTAGACAGGGTGAACTTCTCCATATATTCACTCATATCAATTCGTATCAAAGAATCTTCCGATTCAAACAAATATTTAGCAATGGATTTCGCTAGTTCAGTCTTCCCCACCCCTGTAGGACCTAGGAAAACAAAGGTACCAATTGGCTTGTTTGGATTTTTGAGACCAATGCGATTTCGCTGAATAGCCTTTGTTATCTTGTCAATAGCGGAATCCTGACCAATGACAGCAGACTTGATGTCAGAAGCCATTGTTTTCAGCTTTCCAGATTCATTAGATGCTACTTTCGACACAGGGATACCGGTCATCATAGCGATCACCTCTGCCACATGTTGCTCTGTTATTGGATGTCGTGAATTTTTAACGTCATTTTCCCATTTGGTCTTTAAGTTTTCATACTCGCTCTTGAGCTCATTGTCTTGATCTCTGAGGTCAGCGGCCAACTGATAGTCTTGAATTTTTATGGCAGCCTCTTTTTTGATTTTGATATCTTCTCGTTTGGCCTCTAATTCCGTTATTTCTTCAGGAACTTTAATGTTTTTGATGTGCACACGAGCACCAACTTCATCCAATACATCGATGGCCTTGTCTGGCAAAAAACGATCGGTAATATATCGCTCACTCATTTTGACAGCAGTGACGATAGACTCTTCGGTGTACTCAACACTATGATAATCCTCATACTTGCCTTTCAGATTATTGAGTATTGTTATCGTCTGGTCGACAGTCGGTGGCTCGATGAGGACTTTTTGGAATCTTCGGGCGAGTGCGCCATCCTTTTCGATATACTGTCTAAATTCATCCAAGGTAGAAGCTCCTATGACTTGCAACTCTCCCCTAGCCAATGCTGGTTTGAAGAGATTGGAAGCGTCCAATGAGCCAGAACTTCCTCCAGCACCAACGATAGTATGTATTTCATCTATGAACAAAATGACTTCTTTCGTTTTTTCCAATTCAGCCATAATGGCTTTGATCCGTTCTTCGAATTGCCCTCGATACTTAGTACCCGCAACAATAGCAGCCATATCAAGCATGACAACACGCTTGTCATACAGAATTCTCGAAACTTTTTTCTGAATAATTCGTAAGGCTAATCCTTCAACTATTGCTGTTTTACCAACGCCTGGCTCACCTATCAATATTGGATTATTCTTTTTTCTTCTACTTAGAATTTGAGAAACACGCTCGATTTCTTCTTCTCTACCTACTATTGGATCCAAAAGGTCATCTTCTGCAAGTTTGGTAACATCGCGAGAAAAACTATCCAAAACGGGTGTTTTTGACTTAAAACTTGTTCTTGATCTTGGAGCTTGAGCCGTTCGTTTTGGATTTAAATTATCCTCATAGCCATCCTCATCCTCATCTTCAAAATGAGATGTTGGCCCAAAAGCAGTATTTGCCTTGGCCTCAAAATTATCTCTAAACACCTGCACATCGACATCGTAGTCGCGCAGAACTTGAGTCACGATATTCTCCTTGGATCTCAGAATAGCTAACATTAAATGCACCGTATGAATGGATTCACTTTTATATTTTTTAGCCTCTAGAATGGAAACTTTGAGTATTTGGTCTGTTTGTTTGGTCAATGGAATATCGCTATTTGCATTTAAGACCATCTTCGTATTCGATTGGATCGCTTTTTCAAGTTGTTTTTTGAATTTTTCGATATCAACATTCAACTCTGTCAGTAAAATCAAGACATGATCCTCTTGCTGACGAAGCAGACTCAATATGAGATGCTCGGCTCCAATACTGTCATGATTAAGTCGAATAGCCTCTTCTCTGCTAAAACGAATAATTTCTTTTACCTTGTCACTAAAACTTGCGTGCATAATTAAACAATATGGTTACAAACATAAATAAATCAAAAATCAAACCATTATCCAATTTTAATTTTATTCACAATTTAGGAATAATTAGTCAGTTTATTATACAAAGATCTTCAGCATTGATGACATTCTGTCAAGCATATTGACATTCTGACTATTTTTTAACTAGTCTATGAAACTCCATGGCTTCGCCTTTCGCAATTTCAATGAGATAAACACCCTCACTTAAAAAGTCAAGGTTGATTTCCTCCTTAGATTTTATAGTTCTTGTAGGGATCAATACCTTGCCATACAAGTTGTAAATCCTTAGGTCAAAAGGTTTGCCGCCCAAAGTTTCTATTGCTATTGAATTGGTTGTGGGGTTTGGATATATTATAGATCGTTCAAGAGTGATTTCTGAGCTCTGTATACTCACTCTTCCTCTTATAGAATCACCTTGCTTGTCAAAATCCCCGAATGAAAACAACTGTATCCCACCTCCATAGTTTCCAATAATCATTTCCACCGTTGCATCCGCATCAATATTTCCAAATGATATCGTAGGATTTCTATTGATTGATAAATTGTATAGATTAGCTTCGTTTGGAGCTATCGATAAGCTTTTGTTACTTAAAATCTTATTGGTATCCAAAATGGCCCGACCTATCTGTCCAAATTCGGTATAATATGAAAAATAAAGATATGTTGTACCTTGATGTTTGGTGATAGCTGGATAAAAATTGTAATTTGCTAATTGAGTAGAAACAGAGGATTGTCCAATAACCGAATCACAGACTATATTTGTAAATACGGGCTTTGTCAGCGAGCCAGTATTCAATATACATTTTATAGAATACAAATCACCAACAAAAAGATCCAACAATCCATCACGATTGACATCATACAAGCACATATTGGCTTGTCCATACCTATTGGGATAATCGATAGCTATCGTATCAGATAAGAAGTATGGAATTCCAGTAGTCGCATTTAGATTCTGATAAAAAACATCATATGAAATGGTTGTATTACTATTTGGCTTCGTACTAAAGCGAGTTCGGGTGTAAGATGAAACGATCAAATCGGGGAACCCATCGGCATTCAAGTCTCCTGAAACGATTCGAATATTTGCCTTACTCTTGGATTTATAACCAAATAAATCGCCATTTTTGAATTCATATTTTGGCAATTGCTTCGTACCAATATTTTTGTAAAAAGATATGGTTGAAACCTCCCAGGAATCCCGCTTTACGAAGTTGGGAACTAGAATATCGACAAGACTATCCAGGTCAACGTCATAAAAGATAGGTGCTGAGCCTGTACCGACATCAATCATATCACGACAGAGGAAGCTGTCCTGACCTATGCCAAAACTATCCAATCCGCCAAGCGTAGTGTTAGCGCCGAAGTTTTTATAATACGCTATGGTATTGACATCATCATTGAAAGCCTTCTGTTCCGGAACAACCGAGTTCTCATCGCGCTCTATCAGAAATGAAGATAAAATATCTTTTTTTGAATCATTGTTGATGTCATGCCAGAAACCCACGGGCATCATCGAATTGACAGGTTTTGAATAACTTGGAAAATAGTTATCATGCAAGACGGTGTATGCAGAATCTGCCGTGCCCGTATTCAAGCCTAATGGTCCGTTTTTTTGGTTTTCACTGTAGGCCACGATATCAAACTTATTATCATTGTTTGCATCAAGTATCCAGACCATTTGATATTCATCGTGGCGTGGCGTTAGCACCGGATTGGGTGACGATAATCCTTGAATCATTCTAGGAAACTGGCCTGAGACGAACTTCAAGGGATTGAGAGTATACTTATGAAGTCCATAATTTCGATTATATTTCCACCATTCGTTCGTGGTTAGACCTTTTTCTTTTTTGAGGTTTTTGTAATACACCAATTGATTATTTCCATTGACATAAATACAATCGACATCTCCGTCCTTGTCGATATCCTCAAAAACAGGGACATAATTATTGAGACTAGTGATAAATTCTTCAGGTATTAGTGGATCATAGCTCTTGGCTTTGAACGAATCGGTCAAACTAAAACTAAACACCGAATCATTCTGTCTTGAACCTTTGAATATCAATATATATGGAGAATACATGAATATTAAGTCTTCAATATTATCCTCATTAAGATCCTTTATAA
>CANHJR010000156.1 GCA_947461165.1 Saprospirales bacterium
AAATCTATACTCATTTGTTCCAAAAAGCAAGACGTATAATTTAATTCCCTTAGTTTTGCCATTAAATAAAAACACGAAATCATCGATGAAAATAGGAATTTCTTTTAAAGATTTTGTAGATAAACACGACAATACCTTTGACAATTTAGAAGGAATAGAGGATATTTATCATAGCCTTATTGCAGCATCAATCGAAATATCTACCCAAGTCAATAAAGCTGGAATTATTCAAATTAGTGGCCAGGCAAATAAAGAGAATATTCAAGGCGAAGATGTCATGATGCTTGATGAAATTGCTAATGATTTGATTATTGATGAGTTGAAAAAAAATCCTTTCTGTGCAGGTGTAGCATCTGAAGAATTGGAAGAATATACCGCTTTTGAAGCCAAATCTGCCCAAACGCAGTATGTCGTGCTATTTGATCCATTGGATGGCAGCAGCAATATCGATACCTGTGCATCCATAGGCACAATCTTCTCCATATATAAGAAGGTCAGCAATGGTTCGCTAAACTTAATTGACTTTCTACAATCTGGAAGAGAGGTTGTGTCTGCGGGCTATATTATATATGGCAGCAGTACTATTTTAGTATACTCAGCTGGAGACGGTGTTCATGGATTTACATTAGATATGGAGTCAAGTCAGTTTTTGTTGTCCCATCCCAATATTCAAACACCCAACAAGGCCAAATGGTATTCACTTAATTTAGGAAGCTACAATTCATTTGATCAACGTCTCAAAAACTTTATAAAATGGACGAATGATGAGGATAAATCAACCAATCGCCCATTGTCTATTCGATATATTGGTACTATGGTTGCAGATTTTCATCGAAACTTGCTAAAAGGAGGCGTTTTTATTTATCCTGCGACAAGTAGCTCTCCAAACGGAAAACTCAGACTCATGTACGAATGTATACCTCTAGCTTATATTCAAGAACAAGCCGGGGGGAAGAGTACTGACGGAACCCAATCTATTCTTAGTATCGAGCCATCAGAATTGCATCAGCGGACTCCTATAGCGATTGGTTCGAACTATTTAGTTGACCATTATATCGCTAGCTAACTCCACCCAAAGAAATGGATGTCTTATCGCAATGGGTTCAAATCCTGTTGATCTTTTTTTTATCCATTGTCAAATATGGATTTGGATTATTTACCGCAGTCAACTCAAACCTAGGTTGGTGGAAATCTATACTTGCAAATCTAGTTGGAGGCTCCATTGGGGTATGGATGTTTACCTATTTTGGTACTATTATCAAGCAATGGTGGCATAGGAGATCTGGACCAAAACCTATAGATAAAACCTCATTTTGGTATCAATTTCAGATGATTCTAAAGGATCGTTTTGGGCTCATTGGAATTGCAATTCTTTCACCAATCGTTCTGACAATACCAGTTGGGGTGGTACTCGCTCTACAACTAACCAATAATAGAAAGAAGATTTTCACCTATATCTATGCAGGATGCATCGTTTGGAGTGCCATTTTTTATGCCGTTGGTTATTTTCTTGATTTCCACATAATTCAATGGCTAGATATAAAAGATTAGTTATTTTTGCATCTCAATGAGAAAGAAACAAATCCTTTTTTTAGTTTTATCCTTCCTTCACCTGATATACATCAGTCAGTCTAGCGAAGTCTATGGAATTCCATCCATGAAAACTAAAATGGAAGAGTCAAGCTGTCCCTGTTCTCTAAAAGATAGCTGTTGTGACGCGAGTTTGCCATCTGATCCTTGCACTTCGGGATGTTGTGTTTTTTCCACTTCTGTTCTCAATTTAAACTTTCAGAATGCGGAGCAGTCATCAATAAAAGGTTCTATTAAACAATTGGCATTCCGAGTACCCAATTCAATTCCAGCTTCAAATAGTCTCATTGATCTTATCAATTGTCATTGGGTATTACCCAATCTTAATAATAGCAAATTAACTAGATGGATAGAACTGCATCAAACCAGGCAATTCTTATTACAGTTTTTTGCCGTTTGGAGATGTTAGCGTAGATTTTTATTAATCTATTTTTTCATCCTAAACTTATTTTACCTTGAAATACCTATTATTAATAATCCTGTTTTTAGGATTTCATGCCTATGGGCAACAAAGAATATCCGTAATAAACACAGAAAATGAACCCATTGTAAATGCAGTATTGTACTCGAATCATAAGTTGATTGCAAAATCTGATAATCAAGGGTTTATCTCACTTCCAGAAGTAAATCAAGGCCACCTTGAAATCATCGCGCTCGGTTATGAGGAATATGAGCTAGCCTGGCCATTAAAAACTATAGTTATTGTTCTTCAAAGAAAAAAAACGAAAGAAGTTGTCATCAAGGCAACAAAGTTGAATACTTCTAAAACCACAGGCACCGAAGTGATAGACAAATGCGAGCTTGGAAAATTGGCTTGCTGTAATCTCGCTGAAAGTTTTGAAAATAGCAATACTGTTGATGTGAATTATTCAGATGGAGTGACAGGAGGTCGTGAAATTCAAATGCTAGCTCTAGCAGGAGGTTATTCTCAACAACTTATTGAAGGTGCGCCATATCAGCGCGGTATTTTAAGCAAAATTGGATTGGAGCTGGTTCCTGGTCCTTGGCTTGATGGCATATCTATCAACAAAGGAATAGGTTCTGTCGCCAATGGCTTTGACAATATCTCTGGTCAAATCAACTTGGATTTTGCGAAACCTAAAAAGTCTTTAGATTGGTTTCTAAATGGCTATATCTCTGAAATTGGCAAGACGGATCTCAATCTGATCAAGGGGTATCAAATCAAGGAAAATTTGTATACAAGCATATTGGCGCATACCCAATTTTCAAAAATGACAATGGACAATAATGACGATGGATTCACGGATGTGCCTACTTTTTCCAACTTTAATGTGATGAATCGATGGCAATATTTTGGAGACAATGGCATGATAGTCAATGCCGTGGTTCAAGCGGTAAATTATGACTATCGCGCAGGGCAAATTCTAGATCATCATCCTATTGCAAACCCATTTGTGATTGAACAAAACACAAGGTCCTATCAGGCAATGCTCAAAACAGGATGGGAACTCGATGCCGTGAAGAATACGAGTTTTGCTATAATCTCTAGGTTTAACTTTGCATCGCAATCTGGGTTTATTGGCAAGCGAATTCAAGAAAATTCAGAAGTATTTGTAAATCTTTCTCCAATCTATCAAACCAATTTGAATGACAGCTTGACGTTCAAGTTTGGAGGACAATTATTGCTAGACAGGGTACATGAGCGGCTAGACACCATCGGTTTCCACAAAAATGATATCGTATCAGGTGCCTTTTCTGAACTGATTTTGGACCGGAAATTATTCCAATTAATATTAGGACTTCGTGGGGATTACCATAATACACTGGGGTTTTTTGGCTCTCCAAGGGCAAGTCTCACATTAAGACCATCGGATAACCATATCTTGAAATTGAGCAGTGGAATTGGATTTCGAACACCGACTTACCTTACAGAGTCCTCGAGCTATCTGATATCAAATAGAGCGGTTATGTTGCCTTCTGAACTGCAAGCAGAAAGAGGTTGGAATTCTGGAATTTCATACAAGCGGTTTTTCAAATTCCTGAATAATACTTCGCATATTGAAGCCAGCTGCTTTTTGACTTTGTTTCAAAATCAAATGCTGATAAATGTTGAAACTCCTGACTTGTTGAAATTGGAGTATCTCAAAGATGGCAGTCGAGCACAGAGTTTTCAGATAGAACTGGAAATGAAATTACCTAAAAAATGGCAACTAAGGATATCCTATAAAAACGATCAAACAATAGCAAATTTTGACGGTGTTCAAAAGCAAATTCCGCTCTTGAAACAGGATAAATTTCTCACCAATATCTCCTGGACTGCTCCAAATGATAAGTGGAAAGCATCTGGAACTTTCTTGGCTTTTGGATCCTCAAGAATTCCAATCTTAACATCAAGTCCAGAGTCAGAATCTCCAATTTATACCACAACACATGCTCAGATCAACTATGTTCCTAACAAGAAATTTGATTTTTA
>CANHJR010000157.1 GCA_947461165.1 Saprospirales bacterium
AATCTTTTCGCTTTTACCTGTGGCAGTGAGTTTTTTTACAGGAAATAATTCTTGTGTTGCGGACATAGGTCAGATCGTTTAGGAGTATTTTGCTAGAAATTTTTTTGAAATTGTTTGCATCAATGCTACAAACAACTCATTGGTGCCGGGATCATTGAATTGAGAGGCAATGGAGCCATAGACCGGCATCGTGTCCAAATCCGCATCCCAAAGTTTATGATTGCGCTGATATGTTTTTTTGACATCGCGCAGCGCATCAAGCGCACCTCTTTTGTCAAACTTGTTGATCGCTATGATATCGGCAAAGTCGAGCATATCGATTTTTTCCAACTGTGATGCTGCACCAAACTCTGGAGTCATAATATACATCGAAACATCACTGTGGTCTACGATCTCTGTATCGCTTTGACCGATACCTGAAGTTTCTAGAATGATCAAATCAAAACTCGCTTTTTTGAGAATATTGACAGCATCATTTACATATTTGGACAGTGCCAGGTTGGATTGTCTTGTAGCCAGAGATCGCATAAAAACCCTATCGTTATTGATTGAGTTCATTCGAATCCTGTCTCCGAGAAGTGCTCCACCTGTCTTTCTTTTGGAGGGATCTACAGATAGAATTGCTATTTTTTTATCAGGAAATTCGAATAAAAATCGACGGACGATTTCATCAATCATGCTCGATTTGCCAGCACCCCCGGTTCCTGTGATTCCAAGAACTGGCGCAGGTTTTTCTTTATCAGTGGGCATCAAATTTTTCAGCGAGGTCTCAAAACTTTCAGGAAAATTCTCAGCTGTAGAGATTAATTTTGCCAATAACTTCGAATCACAACGATCAAAACCAGCCTGAAAATCCTCTTTTGATTTATAAGCTAAATATGATTCGGGAGTTCCAGTAGGGAAGTCGCATTTGCTTATCAAATCTTCTATCATTCCTTCTAAACCCATCGCACGACCATCATCAGGAGAATATATTTTACAGACACCATAGTCCATTAACTCTTTTATCTCTGTTGGGAGTATTGTGCCTCCACCACCACCAAAAATTTTAATATGACCACATCCATTTTCATTCAATAGATCATACATATATTTGAAAAACTCGATATGTCCTCCTTGATAGCTCGTCATAGCAATGGCGTTGGCATCTTCTTGAATCGCGGTATTCACAATTTCAGCTACAGAACGGTTGTGCCCAAGGTGTACAACTTCAACTCCCTTGGATTGAATAATCCTACGCATAATATTGATGGCAGCATCATGTCCATCAAATAGGGAAGCTGCTGTGACGATTTTGACCTTGTTCTTAAGTTGAAATTCAGGACTTGAAGTTTCCTGCGCGTTTGTGGTACTGCTCATTTTGGGTTGTTGATAGAGCAAACTTAATCAATATAGCCCATATCATAGAGAGAAAATAATGATTTAGTCTATACGAAACGAATATCGAAGAAGTCCTCCAAAATCTGGATTAAAAACCTTCAATATTTTTTTAGTGTCGGCATCTACTATTCGGAAGGCACCAGTTGATTTGTTATAAACCCGGTTGGAATACCAAAAACCAAGGCCATCTCCACATTGAAACTTAGCATCATAATCCTTGACTTCAAGCCGATAATTACCTTTAGGAAGGGTTATATTGTCGCTGTGTTTTTCCTTGTTATTGAGATATTTTTTTGTGAAAACAAGCTTGTCCGAGGTATCATATATTGCGAGATCATTCGTTGTAGAATCATTTGTGGTTTCCAATTCGATCAACAGGTTTTGAGAGGACAAAGCCTTTGGAGATTTAAAATAGACTTTTTTCTCATCGATGTCATTTTCGCGATTTTGGGTAGATCGAATCATTCTAACAAAAATCCAGTTACTAGCAAAATCTGCTGCATTCCATATCAATGGTAGAGTGAGAACCGTATCCTGATCCACTGAAATTCTGCCTGCCCATGAATATTTACGAAAGCCACCTAGACTTGTGAAATATTCGAAATGAAGATTTTTTATAGGGTGAGTTCCAATATTTTTTACTTTGATTTTGGCACCATCACTTGTTGGGTTTTCCATTCGATACCGTGCATCTATGTTTGGAGACACGATGTCTACTAATTCGGCATTATACAAGGGCTTGGATTCGTAAAAAATGAGATCACTATAAATAGAGTAATTGGCTCTAATGATTGAATCAGTGGTTTCAATCTTTCCAAGACAAAAATCAATATCATTTTCTCCTTCTTTCAAATAGGGTGTGACATCAAATTCTATTTCCTCGACCTTCTCTCCAGGACACCAATTGCATCTGCTAAAAATCCACGTGCCAGATTGAGGCTGAATAGCGTTGCGATCGCAGTCCTCTTTCCAAAGTCGTTTGGAATTGACATTGACCCCATTGATTCTTAAATAACATTTAATTGGAGAGAACTCTCCCTGTTGATCGTGACCTGTAAATATCATTCGGAACTTTGCATTTTTATCCTTTTTGCTGACTATGAATTTGGTTGACGGAATAAGACTATCAAATTGTAATGAATCAGAATATCGATAATGACCGCTGAGAAAGTTAAGTTTGCGCGAGCTTGGTGTTAGGTTCTGTCCTCGCACCAAAATCAAACTCACAGTGTGTTTGAACCCAAATTTACCTTTGTCATCCCATCCACCTGTCAATGCAGAATAGAAAACCGAGTCTTTTAGTAAATGCATGTAATCCGATACGTCATATACATAAGGATGTGACCAAAGCGAATCGAACCCTTGCTTGCTTCGACGCATAAAGGAGCTGTATGGAGTTATTAGTCTGGCAACTTCTGTTCTAGCCATCAAGCTAGAATCTTTGGAGCTCGACAAATATCCTTGATAAGTGTAATCCCATGCACAGCAACCATATGTCGCGCATCCAAGATCTATTTTAAGATAGGCTTTAGAGTATTCTCCATTTGGAATTTTGACTTTAGAATGATGCCATTCTGCACCTTTGTATTGTTGAATGTTGGAGTCGGTGAAAAACCGAATGACTACGGTATCTATCTTTTGGGATTGAAGGGTTAAGCACCAAAGAATTGCACTTAATAGCGAAAAATATTTCTTCATTAAATATTATTTTGAAGCAAAAGTAGATGAAAAATTTTAGCAGTCATCAATTCTGCGAGGTTTACTAAATTTGCAGAAATTCCATTTCATGAAAGACACGACCATTTTTAATTTAATAAAAGAGGAATACCATAGACAACTAGAAGGAATCGAGCTGATAGCTAGTGAAAACTTTACCTCAGAAGAAGTCATGAAAGCAATGGGGTCTTGCCTTACAAACAAATATGCCGAAGGATATCCTGGTAGAAGATATTATGGAGGTTGTGCTGTTGTAGATAAGGTAGAACAAGAGGCCATTGATAGATTAAATAAACTATTCGGTTCCGTATATTCCAATGTCCAGCCGCATTCTGGCGCTCAGGCCAATGCCGCGGTAATGTTAGCTGTTTTAAAGCCAGGAGACGCTATTTTAGGTATGGATTTGTCTCACGGTGGACATCTCACCCACGGGTCCTCGGTCAATTATAGCGGAAAGCTATATTCACCTAATTTCTATGGTGTAGATCAAGCTACAGGTCGAATCAATATGGATGAAGTCGAAAGAAAAGCCATGGAAGTAAAACCAAAGCTCATTATTTGTGGAGCCTCAGGCTATAGTAGAGACTGGGATTTTGCTATATTTAGAGAGATAGCAGACAAGGTTGGTGCGCTATTGTTAGCAGATGTTTCACATATCGCTGGTTTGATTGCTGCAAAACTAGCAAGTGATCCGATACCACATTGTCATTTTGTCACTACGACTACTCACAAGACGCTTCGAGGCCCTCGCGGTGGTGTTATTATGATGGGACGGGATTTTGAGAATCCATTTGGAATTACCAATCCAAAAGGAGAAATTAGAAAAATGAGTGAATTGATAGATAGCGCCGTTTTCCCTGGAATACAAGGCGGGCCATTGGAGCACGTTATTGCAGGCAAGGCCATATCTTTTGGTGAGGCATTG
>CANHJR010000158.1 GCA_947461165.1 Saprospirales bacterium
ATGGCAAATGTCACAATTACATTCAAAATTGTGACATTTACTTTTAATTTATTATGCCTGAGCTGAAACTTTTGGCGCTGCGGCTAAAATTTCAGAAGACGTATTTTGAGAGAACTTTTCAAAATTTTTGTTAAATGCTTCTGCAAGTTTAATCGCCTGAATATCATAAGCAGCCTTATCCGACCAAGCTTCTCTTGGATTCAATAATTCGGACGGGACACCTTCACATGTTTTTGGTATTTCCAATCCAAAAACAGGGTGTTTAAAATATTCAACCGTATTCAATTTCCCAGTAAGCGCAGCGGTTATCATTGCTCTCGTAAATGGCAGTTTCATTCGAGAACCCACACCGTATACTCCACCAATCATACCGGTATTGATCATCCATACTTTAGCGCCACTATCTTTCATTTTTTTACCTAACAATTCAGCATATTTACTTGGATGTAAAGGCAAAAAAGGAGCTCCAAAACAAGCTGAAAATGTCAATTGTGGCTCCGTAACGCCTGCCTCAGTACCTGCTACTTTGGCCGTAAACCCTGACATAAAATAATACATTGCCTGTGAAGCGTCCAATCTTGAAATCGGAGGCAGAACACCATAGGCATCATAGGTCAAAAAGAATACGTTGTTAGGTATATTTCCAACCGACGGCTCAATAGCATTGCTAATATAATGAAGCGGATATGAAACACGCGTGTTTTCAGTAATTTTCGAACTAGCAAAATCCACTTTGTTCGTTCCTTCAATGAAGGATATATTCTCTAGAATTGCTCCTGGTTTGATCGCTCTGTAAATATCCGGTTCTTTCTCCTCTGTCAAATCAATACATTTGGCATAGCAACCACCTTCAAAATTGAAAACACCTTTATCCGTCCAACCATGCTCATCATCTCCGATTAATCCTCTATTTGGATCTGCAGACAAGGTTGTCTTACCCGTTCCAGAAAGTCCAAAAAACAAAGCGGTATCCCCTTCTTTGCCCATATTGGCGGAGCAATGCATAGGGAAAACACCATGATCTACCGGAAGTACAAAGTTTAAAACTGTGAATATTCCTTTCTTGATCTCACCAGTATATCCTGTACCGCCAATGAGCGCTACCTTCTTTGTGAAATTCAATATAGCAAAGTTGCTTTGACGGGTTCCATCTATGCTGGGATCAGCCTTAAACCCTGGAGCGCAAATAACATGCCAATCCGGTGCAAAACCAGTTGTGTCATTTGGTCTTATGAACATATTATAGGCAAATAAATTACTCCATGGATATTCTGTCACTACCCGAACGTTAAGCTTATATGCAGGATCAGCACAAGCTTCACAATCTCTAGAGTAGATACTTTTCCCATCTAAGTACTGAACAACCTTGTCATACAACTTATCAAAATTTTCAGAAGAAAACGGAATATTGAAATTTGCATTCGCCCAATCAACATGATTTTCGGTAATCTCATCTCGCACAATAAATTTATCTTTAGGGGATCTACCAGTAAACTCCCCAGTCATGACTACAAGGGCACCACTATCATTGGTTGTTCCCATATGATTGGTCGTCGTATGATTTGTCAATTCCTCTGGAGATAAATTCCAATAAAGGTTAGCAGGGTTTTTTATTCCTAAATAAGATAGATTAGACATTCGTTTTTTTCATTTGATTTAGTCGGCAAAAATACAAAGATTCTTTTGAAAAACATTGGATTTTACCAACATTAAACCTTATGGCATTGAGAATCAACTCTTATGATTACAAAAGGAAACACCTTCTCTATTGAAAATAGAGCGAACTACAAACACCTAGAATTAAAAGGTCCACCAAAAAAAGAAACACATATTCAGATCGAATCTTCAACGTAAACAAAAATAAAACCCAATGAATACACATGAGAATAATTGCCGCTTGAGAATTCAAAAATCGCTGTTCTGAGAAAATGTAAAAAGCGTTAGAGGATGCGATCAAGAATACGACAATCTTAGAGTAGTCAACGTGTTTATCATCTTTAAAATCATACCAAATTGACATTGCCAAAATATATGCAAACAAAAAATCAGATTCCAATCCAAGAATTCCGAACATGATAGTCCAAGCCTTGGCAATAACGATATTTTTCAAGAATGGATTCTCGCGAATGAATAGGTATAGAGCTCCTAAAAAAATTAGCCAAGCGATAGTTGTAAAAGAAATGCTAAGCTTCCATCCTAGAATAAATAAACATAAAAAGGAAAAGCCAAGTGCAAATAGCAATTCTGTCAAATTCTTTGAAACCCAAAGTAAATGGGGATTGTTCTGAATTGATTCAAAATTTTTAACTCTATAAATCCGAGAAAGATTATAGTAAATAAATACCAAGCACGTCACCAGAATACTAGCTATACGGCTATCAATATGCCCATCATTTAAACAATAAAAGCTAAGCCCAGCAATCAGTGCAACATGTACCGAAGAATAAAGGTAGGCCTCTACAATGGATCTCATATCTCAGACATTGCTCTTCGTAAAAAACGATTCATTTCATAACCTGAACGCAGCCATTCCGCAATACAAGCTACAAAATCAGGTTTAAAAACCAATTCAACGTCAAACTCCTTGATAAAATAAAATTCTTTATTCATTATATAATTGGAAGAAGAAACCCATTCAGCAATTTCTTTTGGGATCTTGATTGCCTTTTTACCTTGGATGCCACCTAGATTTTTGATAAAAACGGGATCATTTGCAAGTGAATTGAATTCCGCAGAATTATAATGAATCTCTTGTCGAATTTTAAATAAATGGTCTAACGATGGACACCAAGCACCTCCTGCCAAATAGCATTTATTGATACCCAACTCGACATAATATCCTGGCGCACCCGCATCTTTCTTGCCAAGCGGAGAGTATGCGGCACCTCTATTGGTTTTATAGGGCGTTTTATCTTTTGCGAAACGAATATCGCGATTGATTCGGAAAATGTTTTTTCTATAATCCGTTGTGATTTCATTATCAAACTTTGAAATTTCATTTCCCAAAGCCTCCACAAGGTCTTCAAAAGGTTTTTTGACATCCAATTCATAGTCTCTCCTGTTTTGATCGAACCATTGTTTTGAATTATTAACTTCAAGCTTAGCTAAAAAATTAAAAAAGGAAGGTTGAATCATCTGAGAATAAAATGTTGCTTTGGTGAACGATTATTGATACGAAAAAGAAATCCTAAATCTCCAAAATCAATTGTTATGTTGAATCCTTCATTCGCTTGCAACAAATTCCAATTTTCAAAACTGAGTTTGGAATCTCTAATACCGGTCATAATCAACGCAGATGACTCTGACAAATAAGATTGAATAAATGGTATCAATTTGCAATCCAACTTCGATGCTGCCTTGGACGATATAACGAGAAAATTAAGTTTAGACGTCCAAAGATACTCTTGATTCTTGTTTTCAAAAAAGTCTATAAAATTTCTATCATTGAGAATGAACCAATCTTTAACATTTAAATAATGCCTTGTTCGAATAATGTATTCTATGCTTGTGGTTGAAAAAAAACCAATCAACTCCTTGGCAAAAGAGTCCATTATTACTTCACTATTTTGACGAATAGCCTGATACCATTTAAAAACAAAATCAGAATGTATGTAGTTATTGGATTTGGCTTGCAAGTAATACCGTATGTAGGACTTGAAATGATAAATGGATACAAAAGATTTCATTCAAAATATATCAATTCAAAGGATCAAGATTGCCATCCGCTGAAGGATTATTTTGAGTATTTATAATATCAATAGCTTGATCATCTTCCTCAATTTGTCCAATTTCAGAAAGTGGTTGTGAACGTATAATTTCAAATTTTGGAAGATCATCCAAAGAGTCCAACCCAAAATAATCAAGAAATTTGGTTGAAGTTCTGAACATCGCTGGGTTCCCGAGAACTTCCTTGCGTCCAGAAATCACGATTAACTCTCTTTCCATCAATTTCTCAACCGCATAATCTGCAGAAA
>CANHJR010000159.1 GCA_947461165.1 Saprospirales bacterium
ATGAGAATTATCAAGCCGTGAAAAAAATTCGCCCATCGGGTCCGTCCCCCATTATTGACATTCGCTGAGCTACGCGCTACCTCTGATATCACAGGTAATCCACCAAGCAATCCAGCAAAGATATTTCCAGTGCCCAATGCAATTAAATCTTTATTTGTATTTGATTTTCGTTTATATGGATCCATCATGTCGATGGCTTTGACTGTCAATAAAGCTTCCAAGGAGCCTACGAGAGCAAACATGATCACATATTTAGCAAACGTTCCTGCTTGATGAATTCCAGAAAAATCAGCATTCAGCTTGATAGCATCCATAAAATTTCCGATATGAAGCAGCGTAAAAGCAGGTTCAGTATGGCTAAAATCCATATACAACTCTGCAGGAATGGCTATCATCAACACAACAAGTGGGGCGGGCAACTTAGAAATATAAGGTGTTTTGATTTTATGCCAAAACAGCATTATCATAAGACAAACAATACCTATGATTGATGCTCTTGAATCAAAATTTACAGCATAGCTTGGTATGTTTTTCATTAATTCAAATGGCCCTAATCCTTTCATGATAACAGGATTTTCTCCAAGAAGTATTGGTATTTGTTTTAAAATGATAATCATACCTATAGCAGCTAACATGCCGTGTACAGCTGACAGAGGGAACACATCTGTGTATTTACCCATCTTGAAATAACCAAATAAAATCTGAATAAATCCAGCGACGACAATCGCTCCGCAAGCTAAATGCCAACCTTGTTCACCTCCACCAAAGTCAGTCACTGCCCCGACGATTATGACGATAAGCCCAGCGGCGGGACCTTTAATTGTCAGTGGACTTCCTGAAAGCATTCCTCCTACAATCCCACCTATAATAGCGGTTATCAAGCCCATTATCGCAGGAAATTCAGAAGCTTTGGCAATTCCTAAACTTAACGGTAAAGCGAGAAGGAATACAATAAAACCAGATGTTAAATCGGCTGAAAAATTTTGTTTTAACCCTTTGATTCCATCGAGTGGAATACTTAATTTTTTAGTTATCATCATTTATGAATTTAAATATAAAAGAAATGTTGCTCCTTGGCAGGTATTGCCATGGAGAATACAAAATATAATATAAAAACTCTAAATTCTGAAATTTTGAACCCAAATAAAAATGGGAAGCCTTGAAAAGGAATATAAACTTTGGTCAGAGACTGATGTTTGAACTTTTACAAATGCTATAAAACGATATTCCGTTTTTTGAATAAAAGTCAAATTGAGAAGCCCAAGATGTTTCTCTGATTCATCTTCATCTTCCTCACAGAGCTCTGATTTGGACGACTTTTGTTTGGATTCTGATTTCGCCGTTTTCTTGAAATTGACACATTTATCGCTAGCAATCAGTGGAGAAAATCCTGCCTGAAATAGAAAAATAAGTAGTAAAAAACAACGTAAAATCATATATCTAATGCAAATATAACTTAGTTGTCTGAATTATGATTTGATTTCCTGTTAAAAAAAAAGAACCACGACCTTTAGCAATGAAAAAAAGATCAAGACTTCCAATGATTATGAAAAGAGCCTAAAACTACCAAGAAACTTGCTGTTATTATATATTGTCATTTCAAGGATGAAGTTTCTGAGTCATTAAAATCAACATTGAGTATATGTAAAATGCGATGTATGATTGGAGCGAAGAAGATCGCGGTAATAGTCAAAAAAGCGACACCACTATACAATGCGTAGAACGATGAGAACAATTTGGCTGCATTTGATTTCATTTCTACAACCGGACCCATTCCTGTCAATATGAGACAAGACATATGAAAACTATCGATACAACTCAAGTCGGCAAAGTGATAATAACCTGCTACGCCAATACCTATTGAAACTCCTATCAAAAGAAATGCACTAATGCTTACTCGTATCATTCTGAATAAGAATTGTGAATATGAGGTCACTCGTTGTTTTCTATTTTCTAATCTCATAGTAAATATAATGTATGATAGTCGAACTTAGCTTAGCATTTCATTGTCTAAGAATCGTTTTGAAATTTTATGCCAGTGTTACTTTTTGGAAGAATCATTTGGCATGGCCTCTTGAATATGAATCTTATCCGAAGGAATTTCACCAGAAAGTACTTGCCGTATGTTCTCGGTCCAAAGATCATTTTCCCTTTGTTTCGTCTTCAGTTTTTCTGTTTCGACCATTAGCTCACGAAGTTGCTTTCGAACGCCAGCCTCTCCAAAACCTGGAAGGTAATACTTGACCGGCGTAAAGGTTATGATGAGAAATGACAAGAGCATCCCGATCAATAACAATGAGCAAAGAGCCAAAATAACATTTAGCTGAGAAAGAAAAAAACTATACTCCATATCCAAGGTTGACTCGTTGTATATAACTAGTCTATACTTGTACTTGAGGTTCTTATAGATTTTTTTTAAACGTTTGGACGGCATTCTAATTACTTTTGTCAGGTGCGTTTTATCAATTCAACGAATTCTGGAAAATAAAAACTGCCAAATTTAGTTTGTAAAATAAAAAAACGTATATCAGCGCCGACGAAATTAAGAAAAATTGAGAAGAAAGAGCGTTTATTTTATTATAATCCTGGTTATTCTATCAGAATTGTCCTGTTCTACTACTAAATATTCGGGAGTAAAACAGTATTATACGAATTTCGTTTCTTATTACAATACCTATTTCAATATTTCAAATAGATATAAAGTAGGCTATCGCACAGCCACTCAATCTGCGCAAGAAAACACCTCCGATTTCATTTCTGTTTTTGAGTATGAAAATGACGCAGAAATCTTTAAATCTGCAGGCCAATTCAGCGAAACAGCACCAAAACTCAATAAGTTATTAGCCTTAAGACCATATAATAAGTGGATAGATGATGCGCTTTTGGTTGAAGGAAAAATTCGATATTTAAGAGGTGAGTATGATTCTGCCCAGTTGTTACTTCAGTTAGTGACAGAAAAATATCCGAAAGGATACGTTAGCGGTCATCTACCAGCCAATAAGCTCAAAGGCTACGACAATATGGTTAAAGTTGCTAGTAGAAAGAAAGAGCCGATTCGTCAGCCTAAATTCAAATATCATTTTGCCAAAAACGAAGCGTCTATTTGGCTTATAAAAACGCTTATTAAAAGGAAACAATATGATAAAGCCCTGACGACCATCATTCAAACAGATGAAGATTTTTCATTCCCCATGCAACAAAGAAAACATCTTGTCAGGACCCGCGTAATGTATTGTATAGCCATTGAGGACTTTCGAGGAGCTAAGGAACAAATTGAAAAATTCTTTGAATTGAAAAATTCAACAAAAAAGGAACGTGGTAGAATGCGATTTCTTCTTGCTCAAATTGCTGAAAAACAGAATGACAATTCAACCGCAGCGCACGAATATACGATGGCTTTAAAGGAGACTTTAAGTCCTGATCTGGAATTTGAAGCCAAATTGAAGTCACTCAGTTTTAATTCCAGAAATCCAGACGAAGCCGTTTCAAGTCTTCGCGCCATGTTGAGAAAAGGTAGCAACATCAGCAATTTAGATAAGATATACCTCGCATTAGGAAATGTTTACCTGATCAAAAAAGATGAAAAGACGGCAATTAAAAACTATAAATTGGGGGTAGAATCATGCAAAACAGACTCCCGAAAATTTGTAATGTATGACAAGATCGCTCAAACTTATTATCAGCTTTCCAATTACCTACTAGCAGCCAATTATTATGATAGTGCCAATACAAAGCTTCCTGAGAACTATCCAAATAAGAAAGAATTCGTAAGAAAAACAGAGGCACTTAAGAAACTATTAAAAGAATATAATCTTTACTATGAGAGCGACTCCATACTGGAATTAGCGTCATTAGGTGAAGATAAGGCTATCGAAAAAATTGCAAAGCAAATTAAAAAAGAACGCAATGAAGCCAAGGCTCAAGAACTCCAAAAG
>CANHJR010000160.1 GCA_947461165.1 Saprospirales bacterium
ATAAGGAAGATCTCCTTTGAATACGGTTTGGGCAATAATATCGGTTCCTATAATGGTTATAAGAAATAATACAAAAGGTTTTAGTAGGAAATTATTGTGTTTCAAGGTAGTCTTGTCTGTTTTTTCAAATTCAAAACGCAAAGAAAGATATTTTATTGCAATAGGACTAATTTTTCATATTGCTGAGCGGACTCACCGCGAGAATCTTGAATTTTTACGACATAGATATATGCACCGCGGCCGATAGGATCGCCGATGTCATCGCGTCCATCCCATACAAATTGATTGTCAACGCGAAATCCTGAGGTATTGATTTGTTTGTACATCTTCTTAACGACTTTGCCAGTTAAGGTCAGCACTTGAATAGTGACATCTAGCGTTTCATTTGGCCTGTTATGCTCAAATTGAAACTTTGTATTCGTCGTAAACGGATTTGGATAGTTGAGAACATGCCGCAGGGCAATTCCTTCATTTCGGGCTACAATAAATTCTGTAATTCCTTCGCCAGGGTTATTGTATACATCCCAGGCTTTTACGCGTATGGTATGCTTGCCATCTTTTAATTGGAAAAATGGGTAATTGACGGTTCCATTGGTGAAATCACCTTGAACGGATCGATAATAGTTGTTTAGAACAACGGGTAATCTTACATTTTCATCCAATATAGCCGTAATATCATGACCAATACCTGCGCCTGTGGTGTTAATTCCGCTTTCATCTGATAGTTTTGCTAGTAATATTGGGTCTGCGTTTGTAATTCCTCCAAATACAAACTTGTCATCATTCATATAGAGTCTGACAATTGGTGGTTTTTGGTCCTCACTCGCATTCAAGTTGGCGCCACCTATCCAAACATTTGTATCCATTCCCGCTGCGTCTCTGTATGGTTTCTGATTGATATCTGCAGCATAATAGCTTATTCTTCCTCTTCCCATGGCATAGTTTATATCCTTGGGCACTATGAATTCTATAGCGAATTTACCATTGGTCACCGTCGCACTTCCTCTAAAAATGCGACTATCTTGAATCTCAAACGTATCTTCGGATAGTTTAGGATCCTTGATGTCGTTGTAGTTAAGTCGGTTTTCTGTTTTTTTATCATAAACGGTCACTTGGCAATACCCATTGAAAGTATTCATTGATTGATTGGCAAGGTCTCGAACCTCTCCAGAAATTCGCATTTTGCTCAATGACTTCATCGTGTCATCAGTACCATTGGTGATCGTTGTTGTGACCACGTTGAATTCTGGCATATTCACCACCAATGCGGGATCGCCAAGCAATACAACTTTTTGTGAGTTAAGATCTGTAGCATTGTCATTTTTTGTCATTCGAGCTATTTCCCCAAACGTCCTAAAAGAACCAGAACCCGTTCGATTGTAAAAATTCTGAATAAAGTTTTTCATAAATGGTCCTTGGTCGCTTATGTACACCTCTCTACAAGTTGTCAAAAGAGCTATCGCGCCACCATCCTTTCTCAACAAGAACAGCTCACCAGCTGATTTGTCAGCACTGGGCTTATCGTATGGTGCAAACCCACAAGTCGCTGTAGTCATAAAGGGAAGTGAGTTGAGATTTTGGTAGATTGGCAGATCTTGAACGGATAAAAGTCTTTCTTGAGCCCAATTTGCACTTCCACCATGTCCTATATATGTTATTAAGAGGCTACCATATGATATGTTATCTTTCAATAACTTCTCAGCATCTGGATATCGTTGACCACCTGAAAATTGCTCTTGGCGAAAGGCATCTAGATATATTTTAGAAAGATTCGTTTTGATAGTATTGTCCTTTATAAATGCTGATAATGTTTTTTCATTTTGTTTATAAAAATCTGCATCGACAGCATCGTCATAGTCATCTGAAACAAAAGTGCTCAGATTACGCCAATCGTTATAGGATTCTTTTGCTTTATATTTTTTTATCTTGTTGAATGCATCTTTTGCTTCTTGAAGATTAGATACTGGGATCCTCCCAATTCCAATATCCAATGTTTTTTGGGTTGCATCTAAATTGGATTCAGAAGGCTCAAGCAAACCATAAAAATCATCTGTACAGAACGATTCGATGAAGTCTGCTGGAATTCTAGTTTCGTAGGTTGGGATATAATCTGTACAATTGTTGCCTAGGATCTTTTTATAATCGACGCATGCCTTCCCAAACAAAAGGACAGATTTAAGGTTGATGGTCGCTGTGGATTTTCCTTTTTGTTGAATTATAAATCTACGAATAGCTGTCACATCTTTATTGCCGGAGCTGTATTCATTATATATTTTATCGACATCTACTACGATCGACTCTATACCTGATTCTGATTTGTGAAAATCCGCTAGTTGGTTTCCAACAGATTGCCATTGTTTGTTGACAACAATAATATGGTCGTAGGCAGAAGACTCATGAAGATTTTGATTTTCAATTTTTCCGACAGCGATTGGCTCTATAGCATTTCCATTTTCGAAAACAATAAACTCAGGCATATCTTGATTGTTAAACAAGAATCCTGTCGTGGCACCTGAAGAATTGAGTTGCACATTTCGAATATTTTGAATATCGCTCACATTCCAGACTCTGAAGTTGGTATTCCCAGCAAATTGAGCCTGTCTAAAATCGGCAACTCCAGCATCCTTGAATCGAAATGAGAACTGATTACCAGAGTATCTAAGTTCTGCCTTTGTATTTACAGTAATATAATCTAGGTAAAGGTTTTCAGTAATTGGACTATTGACATCCATTGTAAATCTAGCATTTGAACCTGGACATGGTATTTTGAAGGAATCGACAATCAAATAACGTGACTCCGTCAAGGCTATCGTTTTGGCCGCTATGTTATTGATCCCTACATTTAAATTTGCGCCTACAATTTTGTTGTGATATGCGAACGTAATTGTTGCCTCATCGCCAGGATTACAGACTTTGACCGGAAGAGGCAACGATATTCTTTTATCAAAATTGCTAATCCTTGAAGAAAACCAAATTCTTCCCGAGCTATTTGGATTGATGGAGTCCTCATCTCTCACATCAAAATAATCATATGTTGTATAAATCTTATTGGGAGATCCACTTATGTTCTGAGTTTGGGGTTTTCGTCCTGTGCCGTTGGTTGTGGTTATAAAAAAATGTTGGTAGTCTGAATAGTATGCAGAACTATGCTCAAATAGATCGCGAATAGGGTTGTATCTCCTCCGATAAGGGCCTTCTGCATAAAATAAGATATAATCGCCTTCTTCAATAGTGCCATTGGCATTGATATCAACAATGTCAATGGTGTTTTCTGGCAAATCATCACGAAAGTTAAAATTATTTTGTTCAGGGAGAGCACCTCCTCCATAACCAAATATACCTATCGTATTTGTTTTAAGATCCGCAGGTGCAATACCAAGTTTTTGAGTTAAAAAATTGAAGTCAAGCTTGTATACGCCAGTTTCTCTGATGGCAATTTTATACCAATTTCCAGTTTTCAAAGCAGAAGAACTTCTAGGCTGCAGTCGCTGTGCGTCGCAAATTTCGGATGCGGCGAACAGCATATATACTAAAATGCTTAGTTTCTTCGTTAATGATATCATTCGTTTCATAGTGATTCGGATCCAAAGATATTCAAATTTCTAATGCATCTTCATTCTATTTTATTGACTTTTGCATCGATTCAAATTTATTTGAACAATTTGAATAACGTAGTTTTGAAGATAAAATTTTTAATACCTTTCATTATTGTGTGCTTTTTTACATTTAAAAGTTACGCACAAGAACTACATTTTTCTCAACTTTCGCAAACCCAAATTTTCACAAGCCCTGCTTTTACAGGATTAGGATATGGTCCAAGGGCATTTCTTCATTATAGAAATCAATACCCTCGAGTAGGTTACATCGTCAACTCCGGATTCAATACCTACTACGCGTCTTATGATCAGTTTCTAGAGGATCAAAATAG
>CANHJR010000161.1 GCA_947461165.1 Saprospirales bacterium
ACAATTTCTATTTGAAATTGCTTGGTTGGTATCTTGTTGTTGTATTTTGAGATGAAAACCCGCTTAAAGCCAAGCTTCTCAGCTTCTGCAATTCGCTGCTCAATGCGATTGACCGCTCTAATCTCCCCACTGAGACCGATCTCTGCACAGAATGCTGTTTCATTATTAATCTCTAAATCTTGATGCGATGACATCATAGCAACCAAAACTGCCAAATCCAAGGCTGGGTCATTGATCCGAATACCCCCTGCAAGATTCAGAAACACGTCTTTGTTGGAGAGTTGAAATCCTGCACGTTTTTCTAAAACAGCCAAGAGCATGTGCATTCTACGCTGATCAAATCCGATGGCAGATCGCTGTGGATTGCCATAAACAGCATTGGCCACAAGAGCCTGTACTTCGATCATCAATGGACGCAATCCCTCCATAGTGCAAGCAATTGAAACCCCACTCAAGGATTCTTCTCGCTGCCCAATCAAAATATCTGAAGGATTCAAAATAGGAACCAAGCCACTAGATTTCATTTCATATACCCCAAGTTCCATCGCAGATCCGAAGCGGTTTTTGTTTGTTCGCAAAAGTCTATGGGTGTAATTTCGATCTCCCTCAAATTGTAAAACGGTATCGACAATATGTTCAAGAAGCTTAGGTCCTGCGATCTCACCTTCTTTATTGATATGACCTATCAGAATCACTGGAATATTCGTTTCCTTGGCTAATCGCTGGAATTCAGCGGCACATTCACGAACTTGTGAGATACTTCCCGATGCCGATAAAATATGGGATGAGTACACGGTCTGAATAGAATCAATAATAATCAACTGCGGGGAAAGAATCTTTACCTGTTCAAAAATAGCCTGTGTATTGGTTTCAGCATATAAATAACAATTGGGATTCTTTGTAGCGATACGATCTGCACGCATTTTAATTTGCTCCACACTTTCTTCTCCTGATACATACAGGATTTTCATATCCCGAAGCGAAAGTGCTATTTGAAGAAGAAGTGTCGACTTACCAATTCCAGGCTCACCTCCTATCAATACGAGGCTTCCCGGCACTATTCCTCCACCCAATACCCGGTTGAATTCAGGATCGGTGGAGATGTATCGAGGCAAACGCTGCTCTTGTACCTCGGAAATTAAAACTGGCTTTGGTCGCAAGCCACTGTCTATAAAACTAGGTTTGACAGAAGAAGAATCTGCCTTGGCAATGAGTTCCTCGATATACGTATTCCACTCTCCACATCCTGTACATCTGCCCATCCACTTTGGGGATTCTTGACCACAACTAGAACAGAAAAATGCTTTTTTTATTTTGGACATCGAGATATTGAAAAATAGTAAACCTAAAAGCAAATATAGACTAAACGCAATTAGCCCATCCTATAAATGGCAAGAATAATGGAACCAAACAACAAGTTATAGATATCGTTTTTATTTTTACAGGTGTGTTCTATTCTTCTCGACTATTTTTGCTAAAACAATTGATAGAAAAATGATCATAGGTATAGCAGGAGGAACTGGCTCGGGAAAAACAACAGTCGTTCAGAAAATCATGCATCAATTTCCAAAAAAAGATGTGGTACTCCTATCTCAAGATAATTATTATTGTGACAATGGTCATTTGAGTGAAGAAGATAGAAAGAAAATCAATTTTGATCATCCTGATGCTATTGAATTTAATCTTCTAGCTCAGCACATCGAGACTCTCAAAAATGGGAAATCCATTATCCAACCCACTTATTCCTACTTGACCTGTGCTCGTGGCGAAGGAAGAGAGATTTCACCTCAAAAGGTGATCGTTGTTGAAGGAATTTTGATCCTAAATGACAAACAGTGCCGCAACTTATTTGACGTAAAAGTTTTTGTGGATGCTCCAGCGGATGAACGATTGATACGAGTAATAAGAAGAGATACCATCGAGCGCGGTCGAGATGCACGAGAGGTTATCGAACGATATGAAGATACCTTGCGACCGATGCACGAGCAGTTCATTGAACCAACAAAACGATATGCAGACATCATTATTCCGCATGGTGGCCATAATAAAGTAGCCATCAAGGTTGTAGGAGATATGATCAAAAATAAGCTCAGTGAATAAGATAAATAAAGATTCATCCACTGAGGAGCGGAATCATTAAAAGAAATTGCATCTTGAAAGAAACACAATCATTGAAAAAAAAATGAAGAAAGTAGCATTTGTAACTGGAGCGAATGGATTTGTAGGAAGCCACTTAGTAGAATTGTTAATCGACAAAGGAATGGAGGTTCACTGCCTGATGCGGAAATCTAGCAATGATAAATGGCTCAAAAATCTGGACATAACCATCCACCGTGGTGGCATAGAAGACAGCGCATACCTCAGAGAAGTTTTTGAGAAGCATCAAGCAAACTATATTTATCACCTCGCTGGAACAGTCAAAGCATTTGATTATGCTGGATTTGAGGCAGGAAATGTGAATCCTACTAAATGTATTCTAGATGCCTGCACAGGGATAAAGAGTATCGATAAAATTATTGTCACATCGAGTATTGCCGCTAGCAGAGCGACGACAGTTGGGCATCCAAATTCGGAAACATGCGAACGAAAACCGCTGACGGATTATGGGATGAGCAAGGTCGCAGAGGAAGACCTAGCAATTTCATACATGGATCGCCTTCCGATAGCCATTATCCGACCACCGGTCGTCTACGGTGAGCGCGACTCAGAGGTGTTATTATTCTTCAAAACGATCAAAATGCATCTCATTCCATTGATTGGATTTTCGCCGAAGGCTGTCAGCATCGTGCATGCAAAAGACCTCGTTCGTGGATTTTATCTTTGTAGTGTTTCGGATAAATCGGCTGGCCAGACTTATTTCGTTGGTGGTCATCGAGATGAATACAGCTGGGGCGAACTCGGTGAACAAGCGAGAACGGCACTTGATACATTTGCTATGCAACTGAGCATACCACATCTTATCATATATGGAGCTGCTTTCATCTATGAATCGATAGCAAAAATCGGAGGTCTTGCCACGACATTCAATAGCCAAAAAGCAAGAGAAATGGTCAGCGAAGCTTGGACATGCTCCAGCGGGAAGGCATTGAAAGACTTTGGATATCAGGCAGAAATAAGTATCGAGACTGGGTTTAAGAAAACGATAGCCTGGTACAGAAAAGAAGGCTGGTTATAAGAAAACAAAAATTAAATCGCCATGATCTACAAAGCATTATCTGTATTTGATTTCAGATTTTTTTTGCGATTCAAAGGATTGACAATTGTAAAATTCTAGACCAGATCCATTTTAATGTAAATAATCCAGATCATTGTCAAAGCTATCATCGATCATACTTGTACCGAGAACAGCAAGAAAAAAGGTGATAAATGCCAAGAAGAAAGCGGCATTCTGCACTCCGGTGGCATCACTCATATGCTTGAATGCATAGCCAATTGGCAAGACAGAACCTCGAACGAAGTTTGGAACGGTAGCACTAGCTGTAGATCGTAGATTGGTTCCGAACTGCTCTGCGCTATTCAATACAAACAACGCCCAATATCCGGTGCCAAAACCGAGTACAAAACACATCAGGTAATAAAAGTCCGCTGATTGGTTTTTGGTAAAAATGAAAACGCAGCAAGCAATAAATGAGAATAACAAGTATATGGATATCACTTTCTTGCGATTTTTCAATAACTGACTGAGAACTCCTGAACCTAAATCACCTATCGAAAGACCGATATACGTCCACATAATACAAATAGGCACTTCAATTTCGATACCGCTATTCTGCAAAGCAAAACGATCTGCCAACGCTGACAAAATACTCACAATAAACCAAATAGGCACCCCAACTGCAATGCAACTTAAATATAGGTTTCGTAGTTTGGTATTGCTCCAGATCATCCACAGACTACCCCGTTTGGCATTAGAGGCCTCCATCGACT
>CANHJR010000162.1 GCA_947461165.1 Saprospirales bacterium
ATATTGATAGGAGAAATCTTCCTCGTTTTCGGAATCTTTTTGATGAATAGCGCTGAAATGGCATATAATGTTAATACCAATCAGGTTGGCTATCAATTTATTATTAGTTCTTGGTTGTCTCAACTTCTATTTTCGTCGACACCCACAACCTTGCTTTTACTTTCCAAAATGGGTTGGTGGTTGCATCTTGTCGGTATCCTTGGATTTATTTTGTATTTGCCTTTTTCGAAACATCTACATATTTTTCTAGCATTTCCGAATGCCTACCTTTCCAATCCAAATCCTAAAGGAAAAATTGACTACATGCCAGAAATTTTCAAGGAGATCAAATCAATGATGGGTGAAGCCTTGGAAGCGACAGATCCGAATGCGATTCCGAAGTTCGGTGCGCGCGATATCATGGATCTCAGTCAAAAGAACCTCCTAGATGCATATGCCTGCACGGAATGTGGGCGTTGTTCCTCCTCTTGCCCTGCTAGTCAGACTGGTAAGTTGCTATCTCCTCGCAAAATCATGATGGATACAAGAGATCGCCTTGAGGAAGTTGGGCGCATCATGGGATCAAATAACAATGAATGGAAAGACGATGGCAAATCATTGCTTCATGACTATATTTCGGTCGAAGAGCTTCGCGGTTGCACGACCTGCAATGCATGTGTCGAAGAATGCCCTATCAATATATCACCACTCGATATTATTGTGCAACTCAGAAGAAATCTCATCATGGAAGAATCAAACTCACCACAAGAGTGGAATGGTATGTTCGGAAATATTGAAAACAATGGTGCACCATGGAAGTTCGCTCAATCGGAGCGTGCAAACTGGGTGAATTAAATACAGAATATGACACAAATAAAAACAATGGCAGATTGCCTTGCAATCGGAGAAACTCCAGATATTTTATTCTGGGTGGGCTGCGCAGGTAGCTTTGATGATCGTGCCAAACGTATTTCAAAGGCATTTTCAGAAATTTTGACCAAGGTTGGAATCAAATTTGCCATTCTAGGACAGGAAGAGGCTTGTACCGGAGATCCCGCAAAAAGAGCAGGAAATGAATTCCTTTTTCAAATGATGGCCTATCAAAATATTCAAGTTCTCAATGGCTATGAAGTTAAAAGAATAGTAACAGCATGTCCCCACTGCTTCAATACCCTCAAGAATGAATATCCTGAGCTTGGAGGCAATTATGAAGTAATCCATCATACGCAGCTATTGCAAGACCTTATTGATCAAGGAAAAATTAAAATTTCGGATGCTTCTGAATTCAAAGGAAAGCGAGTAACGTATCACGATTCTTGCTATCTCGGAAGAGCAAATGATGTTTATGAAGCACCTCGATCTGTTTTGGCAGCTCTTGATGTTGATTTGTCGGAAATGGGAAGGAGTAAAAAAACGGGACTTTGTTGTGGTGCTGGTGGAGCTCAAATGTTTAAGGAGGAAGAACATGGTACGATCAGAATCAACGCTGAAAGAGCCAAAGAAGCACTTGATACCAAGGCGGAAATAATTGTTGCTAATTGTCCATTTTGTACAACGATGCTAGAAGATGGTGTCAAATCTTTTGAAAAACAAGATGAGGTCAAGGTGTTGGACATTGTCGAGCTGCTGAATAGTTCTATGAAGTAGCAGGAATACCATCAAAACTCATCATTTATAGGTTTTGCTGATTAGCTTCTATGCTCTACTGTCAATAGCTCTATTTGCATAATTCAAAACGATGAATTCAAACCTGATTCTTTTTTCAATATATAATTATTTTCAATGAATATTCTTCTTCTCGGTTCCGGTGGTCGTGAATCTGCAATCGCTTGGAAACTAAGTCAATCTGCTCTTCTCACCAATTTGTATATTGCGACTGGCAATGGAGGCACCTTGACGTTTGGTCAAAATGTCAATATGAGTATTTTGGATTTTCCATCGATTGCAACATTCTGCCTTCAGCATGAGATCAATCTACTTATTTCTGGATCCGAAGCCCCAGCGGTGGCTGGTATATGGGATTATTTCCAGAGGGAAGATTTAAAACATATCGCAGTCATCGCTCCATCGCAAACATCAGCAATGCTTGAAGGCAGCAAGGCATTTGCAAAGGAATTTATGAAAAAACATCAGGTAGCGACCGCTAGCTACCTAGAAATAACCAAAGAGAATATTTCTGAAGCTTATGCCTGGTTTGATACAAGAAATCCGCCGTATGTCATCAAAGCTGATGGTTTAGCAGAAGGAAAGGGTGTTGTTCTGCCAGAGTCTAAGGAGGAAGCAAGGCAATTGATTGATGATTTTGTTTTGAATAAACGATTTGGCGCATCAAGCGAAAAAGTCGTTTTGGAGGAGTTTTTGGCAGGAATCGAATTTTCGATTTTTGTATATACCAACGGAACGGAATATGTCATTTTGCCGAATGCTAAGGATTACAAACGAAGATTTGAGGGAAATATCGGCTTGAACACCGGAGGTATGGGTTGTATTTCTCCAGTGCCGTTTGTAGATGATGATTTGATGACTAAAGTTGAGAATGAAATCATCAAACCAACGATAAATGGTTTGAAGGCCGATGGTATGCCCTACGATGGTTTTATTTATTTTGGATTGATCAACTGTGAGGATAGACCGAAGGTTATAGAATACAACTGCCGTCTAGGCGATCCAGAGGCGGAGGTCATCCTTCCGAGGATTGAAAGCGATTTGATAGCCTTATTTCAAGCAGGATTGAGTCAGAAACTAAGTAGTTTTCAAGTTCAAATATCAGATCAAGCATCCGCAACCGTCATGTTGGTTTCTGACGGATATCCTGAAGCCTATGAAAAGGGGCATAACATTACGGGGATCGAAAATGTTCATTTATCCACTGTTTTTCATGCCGGAACGACCTTGAAGGATTATGAATTGGTGACCAATGGAGGTCGTGTTCTCGCGATCACATCACTTGGAACAAATATTCAGGAAGCTCTTGGAAAATCATACGAATCCATCGATAGAATCCGATTCAAAGGTCAGAAATGGCGATCCGATATTGGATTTGAGTTCGTCTAGTTTTAGTATGGATCCTCAATAGAGACAAGGATTCTATATAAATAAAAGAGCGCTCTTTGGTCTCATTCTTTTTAGATAGCGGATCAAGTTCGCGACGAAGGAATTATTTATCTTGAATTGTATTCGAAGGAATCCATAGGACGCTTCTAAACCTTTCTTCTCAACTCGAAGTGCTCGCCGAGATAAACCTTGCGGACTTGCTCGTCTTGGCTAAGTTCTTCAGCTGTGCCGGATTTGAGCACGCGACCTTCAAAAAGAAGGTAGGCGCGTTCGATGATAGATAAGGTCTCTTGCACATTGTGATCGGTGATCAAGACTCCAATATTGCGATCCTTGAGTTGAGCTACAATTTTTTGAATATCATCGACAGCAATAGGGTCGATACCTGCAAAAGGCTCATCTAACAAAATGAAATCTGGGTTCGTGGCCAATGCTCTGGCTATTTCCGTTCTCCGTCGCTCACCACCCGACAGGACGTCACCCATGTTTTTTCGTACATGGTCGAGTCTAAACTCTGAGATCAAGGTTTCCAACTTGTCTTTTTGTTCTTTTTTCGAAAGATCCGTAAGTTCTAGCACCGCGGCAATATTATCTTCGACACTAAGTTTTCGGAATACAGATGTTTCCTGAGGCAAGTAGCCAAGTCCCATTTGGGCACGCTTGTACATGGGTATATTTGTGATGTCAATATCATCGAGATAGACCTTGCCTTCGTCTGGTTTTACTAGACCTACAGCGATATAAAATGAGGTTGTTTTACCGGCGCCGTTTGGACCCAGAAGACCAACGATTTCGCCTTGACTGACCTCGATTGATACCTTGTCTACAACGCGTCGCTTTTTATATGATTTGACGATATTCTCCGTCCGAAGTGTTTTCATCTA
>CANHJR010000163.1 GCA_947461165.1 Saprospirales bacterium
AATTTTTGCAGAAGGCATAGCCGTGTTAGAGAATCCATTTTTTTCCCATTTACCATTTCTTGCTAATCGAGGGGAAGCATTGGTAATTAAAATTCCTAATTTTAAACTCGATAATATTGTTCAAAAAGGAAAATTCATTTGTCCGTATGAAGATAATTTTTGGGTAGGAAGTAGTTTTGACAAAGTGGATCTCAATTCAGAAACCAAAACGGCAAAGGCTAAAATTGAAATTCAAAACGCAATTCCAAACTTAATTGAAAACCGCACATATAAGGAAATGGAGCATCTCGGGGCTTTTCGAGCAACAGTGCCTGACCGCCGACCGATCATAGGCGAACACCCAAGCATATCAAACATGTATGTTTTCAATGGCTTTGGTACAAAGGGAGTTTCGCTAGTCCCATTTTTGTCTAAAAACCTAATAGATCACATTTTTGAAAACAAAGAGTTAATGGCAGAAATAGACATCAATCGGTTCAAAAACTTATAGATTCAGGACTACTTCGTTTTTGACAACAAATCAAATCGTGTTTTTGCAGACAATTTTAATTACATTTGCATTGAAATAAACCAAAATCTAATAAAGATTGAAATCAATAATTATCACTGGAGGTGCCGGATTCATCGGGTCACATGTCGTTAGACGTTTTGTAAAAAATTATCCTAATTATAAAATTTATAATCTTGACAAGCTAACGTATGCTGGCAATCTTGAGAATTTACGAGATATAGAAGCTAGCCCGAACTATGAATTTGTTCACGGCGACATTTTAGATGTAGATTTTGTAGAAAAATTGTTTGCAGAAAAAAAAATCGACTCTGTCATACACCTCGCGGCAGAAAGTCACGTAGATCGAAGTATATCAAATCCTTTAGAGTTCGTTATGACCAATATTGTTGGGACAGTAACCTTGCTGAATGCAGCCAAAAAAGAATGGGGATCTAATATGGGTGATAAACGATTTTATCACGTTTCTACAGATGAAGTGTACGGTGCATTAGGAGCCACTGGACTTTTTACCGAAGAGACAAGCTACGACCCACATAGCCCATACAGTGCATCGAAAGCTAGTAGTGACCATTTTGTTAGAGCCTATCACGACACTTATGGGATCCCAGTAGTCATCTCTAATTGTTCAAACAATTACGGATCTCACCATTTTCCAGAAAAGTTAATTCCACTTTGTATACATAATATTCAGAACAACAAACCATTGCCAATTTATGGTGATGGGAAATATACTCGAGATTGGTTATTTGTTGAGGATCATGCTCGCGCAATCGACGATGTATTTCATAAAGGTAAATTAGGAGACACATACAATATTGGGGGATTCAACGAATGGCAGAATATTGACTTAGTCAATCTACTTTGCGACATTATGGATAAAAAACTTGATCGAGAACCTGGAACGAATCGTAAGCTGATAACTTTTGTAAAAGACAGGCCGGGTCACGATTTGCGATACGCAATCGATGCATCGAAAATCGAAAAAGATTTAGGCTGGAGACCTTCTGTAACTTTTGAGCAAGGGCTAGAGAAAACAGTGGATTGGTATCTTGAAAATAAAGGTTGGTTGGAAAATGTAACAAGTGGTCACTATCAGACATACTACAAAAACCAATACCAAGGTTCGTGAATATTGAAGCAGCTTTTAAGAATAAAAACGTATTAGTAACAGGCGGTGCTGGATTCATAGGATCACATATAGCCAAATATTTGGTGCAATGTGGTGCGAATGTGCGAGTCATAGACAATTTGATCAATGGCTTTCGGTCCAATATTGCATCTCTAGAATCATTGCCTAATTTTGAGTTTATCGAAGGAGATATCACGGACCTTGCATTTTGTAAAATGGCAACCAAAGATATGGAATTCGTCTCACATCAGGCGGCCTTAGGATCCGTTCCACGATCAATGCTCTTCCCAGAGAAAACCAATGAAATAAATGTAACTGGGTTTCTAAATATGCTCATCGCAGCGAAGGAGAACAACGTTGGCAAGTTTGTATATGCTAGCTCCAGTTCTGTTTATGGTGATGAATATACCTTGCCAAAGATAGAATCAAAGATTGGAAATCCACTGTCTCCTTATGCGGTGTCGAAATATACAAATGAGCTTTATGCAAACGTATTTGCAAATTCATTTAACATGAAAATACTCGGATTTCGGTATTTCAATGTTTTTGGACCATTCCAAGATCCAGACGGACAATATGCTGCTGTGATCCCAATTTTCATTTCAAAAATACTGCGAAATGAACCGTTTTACATCAATGGCGATGGAAAACAGACACGGGATTTCACATACGTAGACAATGCCGTTCAAGCCAATATCAAAGGATTATTGTGTGAGAACGAAGAGGCATTTGGTCAAGTGTTTAACATCGCTTTTGGTGAAAACTATACTTTAATGGACTTAGTAGCCCTACTTGAAAAACATTTAGGACTTCAAGCAACTGTCGTTCACAGGGAAGATAGACTAGGAGACATACGTGACTCATTGGCCAATATAGATAAAGCCCGCAGCATCCTTGGATATAATCCTAGCCATAGCTTTGAGGATGGAATTATAGAAACTACGAGGTTCTTCAAAGAAAAATATACAGCAGGAAATTAATAATTATTCCCGCTACATATTTAACTATTTTAGAATTAAACGAATCCTTGTTCTAGCATTGAATCTGCAACTTTCACAAATCCAGCGATATTTGCACCCTTTACGTAGTTTATTTTGTCTCCATCCTTCCCATGTTTCACGCATGCTTGGTGAATATCCTTCATAATATTGTGTAGTCTCAAATCAACCTCCTCACGCGTCCAAGATAGTCGCAGTGAGTTCTGGCTCATTTCAAGACCTGAAGTGGCGACACCGCCTGCGTTTGAAGCCTTTCCTGGCGCATAGAGCACGCTGTTGTCTATGAAATACTGAAATGCGTCTGGAGTACATGGCATATTAGCGCCTTCGGCTACAGCTTTGACGCCGTTTGATGTCAATATTCTAGCATCATTGATGTCTAATTCGTTTTGAGTAGCACATGGCAACGCAATATCACATTTGATAGACCATGGTCTTTCGCCTGGCATAAATTTGCCTCCAAATTTTGACACATATTCAGAAATTCTCCCTCTCTTTTCATTCTTCAATTCCATTACCCATGCTAATTTAGCGGCATCGATACCTGACTCATCATAGATTGTGCCTTCGCTATCTGAAAGAGAAACAACCTTGGCACCTAATTGATTTGCTTTTTCGCAGGCATATTGTGCGACATTTCCTGAACCAGATATTGTTACAATCTTCCCCTTAAATCCATCCTTATTAGCTTGTAGCATTTCTTCGGTGAAGTATACACAACCGTAGCCCGTAGCCTCTGGTCTGATCAATGAACCTCCCCAGTTACGCCCTTTACCTGTCAAAACACCTGTAAATTCATCACGTAGTCTTTTGTACTGACCATACATAAATCCAATTTCACGACCACCTACGCCAATGTCTCCTGCTGGTACATCCGTATTGGCACCTATATGTTTCTGGAGTTCTGTCATAAAACTCTGACAGAATTTCATAACTTCATTGTCTGATTTTCCTTTTGGATCAAAATCTGATCCGCCTTTACCACCACCCATTGGCAAGGTCGTCAAGGAATTTTTGAATACCTGTTCAAATGCCAAAAACTTAAGAATACTAAGATTTACGGAAGGATGAAAGCGCAATCCACCTTTGTATGGACCAATTGCTGAGTTCATTTGAATTCGATATCCACGATTGATTTGAACCTCACCCTTATCATCCATCCATGGAACTCTAAAAATAAAAACGCGTTCTGGTTCTGCAATTCTTTCCAGAACTTTAGCAGCCTTATATTTTGGGTTATCTTCAATAAATGGAATGACCGTCTCTGCG
>CANHJR010000164.1 GCA_947461165.1 Saprospirales bacterium
CAATAATAATGAGCTAGAGGAAATCTACATTAGACATGGTATTCAGCATCCTTCAGATATTTTATTTCAGGATATTAGGCCATTCAGTTATCGGCAGGTATATAGTATGTTGTGGGATCGTGAATTGAGTGATTTCAATCTGTTTGACAAAAATGTTTTTCCTTACGTCAATTATGAGTTTAGTGATAAGGGAATCGCTAAGGAGGCTATAATAAGAATCAATAAGAAAACCCATGGATTCTTTTACCCCAATCAAGGCTCATTTGCCCAAGTAAATGATAGCATTCTCTCGCTTAAGTTAAATCCAATTTTTGAAGGTAGTGTCGGTATCGAATCTGCTTCAGAAGGACTACGATATCGCAATACTAGAGGAATAGAACTATCTGGCAATATTCACAAAAAAGTTTATTTCTACACACAAATTACTGAAAACCAAGTAAGGCTTTTTGACTACGTGAAGCATTATGGTTCGGGGCTCAACAACTCCAATAGCTATAACTTTAATCCATCATTTACCTACTGGAAAGATATCAATAACAATAAGGGATATGACTTCCTCAATAGCATGGGTCGGGTAGAGTATACTCCAAATAACAACTTTTCTATTTCTATAGGACACGATAGAAATCACTATGGTTATGGATATCGATCTTTGATTCTAGGGGACAATGGCGCTCCTTATTTTAGTCTCAAAACAGATGTCAATATATGGAAATTTCATTATCAGGCATTATTTGCTCAGCTCACAGGGCAATATCGTAGAGGAGCAGATCGGTTACTGCCTAAAAAATATGGTGCTTTTCATCTTCTGAGCTACAAACCATCTAAAAAAGTAGAACTTGGAATCTTTGAAGGAGTTATTTTCAATAGGACGAATGGTTTTGACCTAAACTATCTCAATCCTCTTATTTTTTACAGGGCTATAGAACACTCCCTCGGAAGTCCCGATAATGTATCCTTGGGTCTACAAGCTAATTATCAACCAAATCGACATCTCCAAGTCTACACACAACTTCTCTTGGATGATATTCAGGTCGGTGAATTTATCAAAGGCAGCGGCTGGTGGGGCAATAAATACGCAGGTCAACTTGGAATGAGATGGATAAATATGTTTAATGTGAATGCATTGTCATTGCAATTTGAATGTAATGTGGTGCGCCCCTATACTTATTCTCACAATACATCTGATTCAGGAGTCGACGCCAACATAGACAATTTTACGCATTATAATCAGCCATTGGCTCACCCTTTTGGTGCTAATTTCATTGAACTCCATACAAGATTGTCTTATCAACCCTTTTCAAGGCTCAAACTGGATCTAGTAGCTAATTCGTCCGTGCGTGGTCAGAATATTAGGTCACAAAATTATGGAGGAGATATTTTTATAAATACCGATGGAAATGGACTACCTCAACTATATCAAAATACGATTGGCCAAGGAAACCGGAACCAAGTTCTATACATTATGCTTCGATCCCAATACCAGATTTACCATAATGTTTTCATTGATCTAGACTTTATTCACCGTCAAAACAATGATGAATTACTCTCCTCGATAAATTCTAGTTTTGGTTTCATGTCTGGACTTCGAGTTAATTTAAGAAAACGCGACAATATTTTTTAACTGTCAAAACGACATTTTTTGTCGCAATTGAAATTCATCTTTGTAGGTATAAACCACACAGAGATGAAACAATCAAAAACAGGAAATGCACCTAAATCAGAACTAAAGGAAGTTATTAAAATTACATTTGATCAAGCCATGAGAGACGTTGTAAAAGGATCAGTCAGTGTCCAACAGTTCGCACAAATGCTAAATTATAACTATACCCAGAAAAAGATGGAACTATCGGGGTCGATTTTCTAAGAATGGATGATCTAAAATCGGAACAGTTTCGGTCTTGTCTATCATTTTTTAACCAATAATTCAAGCAGTTGTGAAACCTAGAAAAAGCATTTTATCAAAAGCCGTGATTAGTTCAAGTTAGAATAACTCTAATTGAATGACATTCGTTTGATTGGAAATATGCAGTTTCTTGTTCATTTTTGATTGTTGAATTACTTTTGAATTTTGAGTTTTAAGTTCCATTGTTTCCTTTATGACAATAGGTTCCTGTTCTTTCATTTGAATTGATTCATCTGGAAGAATTGGCCTTGTCGGATCTGTATTCCCTTCATCAGACCCATCCATTAGTAAATCATCTGCGAACTCTTTCGAATTGGATTCAAAATGGTTTAGGCTAGAATAGACCTCAGATACATCCATCAGATGCTTTTCTCCCTGAGAGTCCATCATATGTGTAGCTATTTCTTCATCAAATCTCTCTATATTGCTCAATTTGACAGGGGGCATCTCCTGCTCAGAATGCTGTTCAGTCTCCAATAAATGATCCTTCGTGGACTCTTCATCAAAATAAAGATTTGACTCCTCACCGGATTTAGCACCTAAAATGGTTATTGGCTCCAATAAATAGGCAAAGTTGGTTCCAAAATTAATAATACTTTCGATCAATGGATATAATCGGACACCTTCATCAGACAATGAATATTCAACTCTTGGTGGCACTTCACGATATACCTCCTTTTCCACCAAATTAAACCGCTCAAGGGTTCTTAATTCCTTCGTCAACATCCGCGGAGTAATCCCTTCAATATTGATGGTTAAGTCTTTAAATCGCTGTGTCTTCTGAAACAATTGATATAAAATGAGGAGTCGCCATTTGCCACCTAAAATTTCATTATAAATTCGAATTGGATCTTTGTACTGGTTATATTTCATATCTTACTGCACCTATGTATACGTTTGGTTGGAATGCTTGCTTTTACAACACTAGCATTCAACATACAAAACAACTAAAAATTATCTATAAAAATGTAACTTCTGTTGAGAGCAACTGAATTTGTTGATATTTTGAGGATAACAAATCTCTATATTTAGCATCTTCTTGTATAGACACCAGATTGTCCATATAAGAATTCAAAATATAGGCATTGCTTCGAGGCAATTTATTATTGATTAGCAAAGGCTCCTCGTTCATCATTGATAGCAAAATCAAATCTAACGGAGCATAGATAATGTCTTTCTCTCCGACAATGAGATAATTTAAAACATCCTCCTCAAAAACACACTCATCATGAAAACAATGCTTCTTGGCATAACAAAGAACCATCTTATCATCCAAAGGAAGTCCAAAAACTGGAATATCAAGCCTACGTGCAACAATTAGATACAATATTGAAACTTCAAATTGCGAAAGTGTTTGCTGCTCTATTCCACTTATAAATCCAACTGAATGCGGCGTAGCATCAATAATGAATCGACCTGCAATATATTCATGAAACAAGCCTAAAACCTCCTCAGATTTTTGATTGTCAACTAATGATTTGGTCAACTTAGTAGTGATTGGATTCAGAAAACGATCCAAAGATCTTTTTGATTCAAAAAAATCAGCACCGAAGAAAAAACAGTTTAAGTGTAAAAACAGACGCTCAATATCTATAAAGTTTGCTTGTAAATTTGCCGCCAAAATGTTGGAATAATCATCCCTCAGAACCGAATGGTATACTTTTAAATAATTCTTCGCCTTTTTGTCGTCATATTCCATTAGGATAGTATTCTCCATAAGGTTCAATACAGAATAGTGACTATCACGAAGCAAATAAACGGCTGAATCAAACTTCCTTTGATCTATTAAATCAAGAATGGGTACAATACTTTGGTTTTTCAAAATGTGCTCTTACTTTAGGTTTTTGACTATTGCAAAAGTAGTGGAAGACATCCGTACTAATCAGATTCTCTACCGACAACCAAAATGGGCATTGTAGTCAATTGAAGACATAAAA
>CANHJR010000165.1 GCA_947461165.1 Saprospirales bacterium
CTAAATGGAATCTTGGTACTCCTTCAAAAACATCATTCAGTGCTTCATAATTCATTTCTTTCAAGGTATCAATACTCGCGTTTCCAAATAGAATCTGTCCTGCTTTTTCGGCTACTTGAAATTCCTCCACAGAGTGAATCATAGTTGTCAATTCCTGACCCAAGGATTTCTGAATAATTCTCATATGCGGTGCTTCTGCATGAGATTTCTCCATGGCCTCTATTTCTTCACGAGACTTGAATGAAAACCGTCTATTCAAATTTAAAATTTGATCATCGGTCTGATTGAGCAGAAACTGGTACATCTTGTATGGCGAGGTCATGGAAGGATTGAGCCAAACATTATCACCGCCTTCGGATTTACCAAATTTGGAGCCATCAGGTCTTAGAACTAATGGACTGGTGATCGCGTATGCTTTCTCGCCTGCTATTTTACGAACCATTTCGACTCCTGTAGTGATATTTCCCCACTGATCACTGCCACCGAGTTGCAGTTTACAATTGTGCGCCTTGTATAAATGTAAAAAATCGTACCCTTGAATCAATTGATAGGTGAATTCTGTGAACGAAATACCGGTTTCTAAACGGTTTTGAACACTATCCTTGCTCATCATGTAGCCAATTGGAATATGCTTACCGACATCTCTAATGAAGTCTAGAAAGCTAAAATCTTTGAACCAGTCATAATTATTGACTAAAATAGCATCCTGACTTCCTGAACCAAACGCAATGAATTTGGAAAGCTGATTTTGAATCCCTTCGATATTGGCATTGATCTCGTCGATCGATAGAAGCGTTCGCTCGCCTGTCATCTTGGGATCGCCGACGCGACCAGTAGCGCCTCCCATCAGGGCGATAGGCTTATGGCCAGCAAGCTGCAATCGCTTGAGCAAGACAATCTGCTGAAAGGAGCCCAGGTGTAAGGAGACTCCCGTAGGATCGAAGCCAATATATCCTGTGGTCGTTTCTTTTTGCAATTGCGCCTCTGTTTCTGCTACACAGTCCTGGAATAATCCACGCCACTTCAGCTCTTCTATAAAATTTGTTTTCACGATGTTAGGTTGATCTCGATTTCAAAAATGTAAAAATAAGCGGAAATGATAAACCTGATTTAGAAACCTTTCGGAGATATCCACAATGGTATAGCGAAAAATCGTTTTCTATACTAGAATCACAGCGTAAATGCTCCATTTGTCCTAACAATCAAATCATTGAGTCATGAATCTCATCCTTCATATAATGATGGGTGTACTGAATGAAATATACCTCTGAACCCAGAGAAGGATAACGATGTGGATGGAACGTAGTCGGTTTATTGGTTAATAACTCCAACAAAGGCTTTAAAATAATCATCAAACTTATTTTTGTTATGTTTGCGGTGTTGAACAGATCGATAATAAATTAAAAAATATGAAAAAAAATATCGCAATTCTGGCAGTAATCTATTCTGTCTTTACGGCAAATCTTATGGCTCAAGTTCCAAATTATGTTCCTACCAATGGCCTCGTAGGCTGGTGGCCCTTCAACGGAAATGCCAATGATGAAAGTGGAAATGGAAACAATGGTACAGTTAATGGTGCCACGCTAACTACAGATAGGGTTGGTAATGCAAACAAAGCGTATAGTTTTGATGGAGTCAATGATAAAATTGAAATGACTCCTCAAGGTTATTCAACCACTAATTTTTCAAGTTCAGTTTGGATAAATAAATCGATTTTCAATGGTTTTGGATGTATAGTCGGAAAATCGAATTGGAGTGATGCTCAATCAGAAGGATTTGCTTTAGCAGTTAATGAATCAATAATATCATCGGCCATCAAAGGTCAAACTTGCAACCCTGGTTCAGGATGGAATTCAACTACAGTTTCAAAAGGTAATAATTTTGACAATCAATGGCAGCATTTGGTCATAACTTACGATGGTTTAAATAGAAAGATGTATTTAAATTCAATTTTAATTCAACAATCAAGTGTAGTTAATGGAAGTAATAATTGTATAGGTGGACAAATAAAAGTTGGAGCCTGGTGGCAGAGTCAACCGCAATGGTTTAATGGAAGGATAGATGATATTGGTATTTGGAATCGTACTTTGTCAGAATGTGAGATTTTAGATTTATATAATTCACAATTAGGCTCTTTTAAAAATACTCCAATAAATGTGAATCCGCCATCAAGTGTGATAGGAACTAGTGCTGTTTTTACTAGTTCAAAACCATTACAAACGATTCAATGGCAGAGTAATTCTAATGAAATAGGATGGATAAACTTATCTAATAATGGAAAATATAATGGCGTCACAAACGATACTTTAATCTTGTCAAATCTTCAGGTTTCAAATCATAATCAAGCTTTTAGAGCAATTGGGTGTAACGATACTTCAAATATTGCTTATATTCAAATCACAGACACTTGTATTACGAAAGTAACGAAGTATGATACAATTACAACCAAAATCACAAAATACGATACGATCAAAGTGATGGATACATTGGTCATTAATGCCAATCTATCTGGAATCAGTGCACCGAATAATACGAATAGAATTATTATTTATCCCAATCCAGCTAAGGATCATATCACCATCGACTATGGTGTTTTTAGCAGGATGAGCGGATATACCATGAAAATAACCAATACCTTAGGTCAAACGGTATTTACATCGCCTATTAATCAGCAATCCTCTTTCATCAATTTATCCAGTTGGACAGGAAAAGGCGTTTATTATCTGCAAATCATAGATCCTAACAGCAATATGATTGAGAATAGAAAGATTGTATTACAGTAAAAACAAAATTTCTCTCCTTTATTTGTTTTCTTCACCACCAAGCGAAATCTCCTCTGTCGCAGAGCGATGCAAATAAGTGGAATTTTGAACTTTCTCATCCTTTGTGATGTTTCAGAATGATGAAGTTTCACATTGATGATCGGTTTATCCAAGAGTTGATTGCCGATAAGTCTCAAGAGAATAAAAGTCGACAAGTTCTAGGCGCACACTTTTCCTATGTGTCTCCAAGAATACCTTCCCATCCAAGATTGATTCATTATTCAAAGGATGTATCAGAAATACTTGGACTCGGTGAGGTCGATATTCATTCCAAGGATTTTCTAGATCTTGTATCAGGAGCCGCCATTTGCCCTAAGACGAAGCCTTATGCGATGGCATATGCTGGTCATCAGTTTGGAAGCTGGGCAGGTCAGCTAGGCGATGGTAGAGCGATCAATCTTTTTGAATGTATATCCAACCAGAATCGTTTTGCTCTTCAGCTAAAGGGTGCTGGAAGAACCCCATACAGCCGCACCGCTGATGGATTAGCTGTCCTTCGGTCTTCTATTCGCGAGCACTTGTGTAGCGAAGCGATGCATCATCTAGGAATTCCTACTACGCGATCGCTCTCTCTTGTTTTGACTGGTGATGAGGTCTTGCGAGATATGTTATATGATGGTCACCCAAAATACGAACCAGGAGCGGTAGTATGTCGGGTGGCATCGAGCTTCATTCGATTTGGTAATTTTGAATATTTTGCCGCACAAAAAGATATCGATGGGCTTCGATTATTGACAGATTTCACCATCAGACATTTCTTTTCGAACATCGACAAGGAAGAGGCAACGTATCTTCATTTTTTTGAGGAAGTAGCCACAAGGACGATGAACACGGTTCTGCACTGGCAGCGTGTTGGTTTTGTGCATGGCGTGATGAATACGGATAATATGTCGATACTAGGATTGACTATAGATTATGGCCCATACGGGTTTCTGGACAACTATGATCCGACATGGACTCCCAATACGACAGACTCACAACATAGAAGATATCGGTATGAAAACCAACC
>CANHJR010000166.1 GCA_947461165.1 Saprospirales bacterium
AAAAGCACTTATAAATCAGGCAAGGGCAAGGATGCCATTACTTCTGGGTTAGAAGTAACTTGGACCACAACCCCAACAAAATGGGGTATGGGATATTTCAAGGCATTATTTGATGAAGAATGGGAGCTGACAAAAAGTCCAGCAGGTGCCCATCAATGGGTTGCAAAGAACCCGAAAAAACTGGTTCCCGATGCTTTTGATACCGCAATCAAACATAAGCCTACCATGCTCACAACAGATTTATCATTGAGATTCGATCCTACCTACGAGAAAATATCTCGCAAGTTCATGGAGAATCCTGAAATGTTCCGACTGGCATTCGCCAAAGCATGGTTCAAATTAACCCATAGAGATATGGGACCAAGATCGACATATATTGGACCAGAATCTCCCAAAGAGGATCTCCTATGGCAAGACCCAATTCCTGCGGTTAACCATAAACTTATTGAAGTGGGTGATATTCAGTCTTTGAAAAATCAAATCTTGCAGTCAGGACTTACAATTAGCGAAATGACCTCCACGGCCTGGGCTTCTGCCTCGACATATAGAAACTCCGATAGAAGAGGCGGCGCCAATGGTGCCAGAATTAGATTATTGCCGCAAAGAACATGGGAGGTAAACAATCCTAAACAGTTAGACAGAGTCTTGCCGATTTTGGAAAAAATTCAAAATGATTTTAACTCCAAAAACAATTCAAAGAAGATCTCGATGGCAGACCTGATTGTTTTGGCAGGTAACACAGGCTTGGAAAAAGCTATTCAAAATGGCGGATTTAAGTTTGAGGTGCCATTCCAACCAGGTAGAAATGATGCAACGCAAGACCAAACGGATATAGAGTCTATGAACTTGTTGGAGCCAATGGCTGATGGGTTCAGAAATTATAAAAAAGCAAACTACACCATTACAACAGAACAATTGCTTATAGATAAAGCTCAATTACTTACGTTAACCGTTCCAGAAATGACCGTTTTAGTTGGAGGAATGCGATCATTATCTGCAAATTACAACAATTCAAATCTTGGTTTATTGGGGACTAAGAAAGATGTTTTATCCAATGAATTTTTTACCACGTTATTAGACATGACCTACGAATGGCAGGCGAAGGATGCTACAAAAGAAATTTTTGTAGGGAAGGTAAGGAACACCAACAGCGTAAGATTTGAAGCCACTAGGGCTGATTTAATCTTCGGGTCCAATTCAGAACTCAGAGCCATAGCTGAAGTATATGCAAGTAATGATGCTAAAGAAAAATTTGTAAAAGACTTCGTAGCAGCTTGGACCAAAGTAATGAACTTGGATCGATTTGATTTAAGAAAATAAACTCAGTAAATTTTACAACTGTCAATTGAAAACTCCATAACTATTATTGTTGATCGGTTTGTTTTCAATTGACAGTTGTTCTAGTGAAAGAACTTGTAATTAAAAGGAGAATGGAGGATATTCAAGACAATTACGATAACTTTTTTAGAAAATTAATCCTCGAAGGCTTAACTTGTTATGTCTCATCTACTTAAAGAAGAAAATAAATTATCTAATATTTTTGTGCTCAGAATAGAATTTATATTAGGATACTGGGTTTTACTCAACTTTTTCTCTTTGACCCAAATCGATAATAAAATTTTGAAACAAGGGGATTAGGTTCATCTACATAATACCAATAGCTAATAATCAATGAATCCTTTACATACCGCAATTGAACAAAACTTGCCAAGCCATTGAGATTGAAAGAGGATAGCGCTCCACTGTCTTTATAGACATATGGTTTTCTAAATTCGATTACTGTGTCTCTAAGTTTTGGTCTATAGAATGAAGCTTTTAACATTGAATCACCATTTTTCTGTATAGAAAACGTCATTATTGAGTCATAGTAAGTAATATTAAATGGAATGCCATTATTTGAGTTCCATCTTTGTCCAACCAATCTACCCTCAAAATTACCGATAAAGGAATCACGAGAATCTGATTTGGGTGGCACTGTAACAGGTTGATCTGGTTTACAACAACTATTCATTTGAAATTGTATAGAGTATATAATGCATAGGATTACAGCTGTTTTCATAACTAAAGAATTAAGGAGTGATAATGATAAATTCAGAGTTACCCCTAACCTCAAAGTTTTCTTTGATAATGACTGATTGCGTTCCGCGAACCTCAAAAGTAGAATTAGGACTTACGATCACAGGGCCAAAGGGAGGAGAAGTGACATCTGACCCAATTGATAAATTTTTACATCCAACATATTTATATCCATTTATCGTCTGATTTTGAATAAAACATGAATTGTTGAATGTGCCACTATTTATGGTTCCTGCTCCCGAAATACCTGTTGGAGGAGTTGAACATTTAGATGCAATATTTAGGTTTGGATTAAGACCAACATTAAAACCCGCCAACAAATTGATGTAGGTTGATGAATTCAACATGTTAACTTTTACTCCTGAATCAATACAAATATAAGCACCTCCTTCAATTGTAAGACTAGAATTACTAAGTTTCAGACTATCGGTAATGTGAAGTGTACCACCTGCTCTAATCATTATATTGTACCTATCTACGTTTGATTTATTCAATCTTAAATATCCATTGGATTCAACAGTTATTCCGTTCCAAGATTTATTGCATTTGCTATAAAAATCTGCTTCTTGAACAATAAGTCTTCCAAAAGGATTAACAATAATATTACTTCCTTTAGCCATAGATGTATTGCAGTTTACGGTTAACCTGCCTTTAATAATGAGATTGCTTTTTAAAGACAAATTGCTAGAATATTGAAGTGTTTCAAAAGATTTAACCTCTATGTCTTTGTCCAGATTACTGATATTGCAATAATCGTCAATAACAATATCACCAATATCACCAATCATTCCTGCTAAACCGAAATGTATTAATCCCAGTTGACATTCTGATAGCGATTTTGCATCAAAAAAGTTATAGTCCATATAATTATTGGAAGTCCCTCTATTAGGCGGTCTGCGAGCAAATAGATTGTTATCTGAACAATCATCTTCCTGATATGTTGAATCATTGTCCCAAAAATTATGATATAGGCCTAAACTATGTCCAATTTCATGAATGAGGTGTCCAGTAAACATTCTTGTTATAAATTGGTAGTTTCCTGAATTCTGTGATAGCCATGTCTGGTTTGCCCCTAGTGCCCAATTTCTTCTCATATTGTATTCATAGTCAGTACCCCTAAAAGAAATAAACGACTTATCATAAAATCCATTAGCATAACCACCAGCTCCGTAATTCTTTTTCTCCGGTCGTAAAATAATATGTAAGGAGCTGTCCCTATCTGCTGCGGATAATAAAATGGTATTTTTTTTAATATATTGTCTAAAAAATAAAGTGTCTCTGTCTTCTCCTGATACATTTGAGTCAGCTAATAAATTAAAAAGACTTGTATTATTCCAGAATATTGTTTTAGTTTTAACTCGAATTTTTGCGTCTTTCAGGTAGTTTGAACCGCTATTTGGACTAGGTAATAAATTATTTTCAAACTTTGTGTTGACTAGCGATTCTATTTCTTTAAAGTATGTATTTAACTCAGAATCAGCACCTTGATATGAACCCGTTTTACTACTGGTACGAATAACATGGAATACAATACGAATTGTTTTTGGAATTATAAAACGAGCATTGTTGTATAAGTTTTTATAGTTTTCAACATCAATACAACTTTGATTTCTTGGTTTAAGTAATTTTGGTTTAGTCTTTGACTGCTGAAAACATAGAGAGTCAGTATTCTGACAAAACAATAATGCACCGCTACTTAGATAAATAAAAATCAATAATAATCTAATCATATTGTTTAGTTTAATAATT
>CANHJR010000167.1 GCA_947461165.1 Saprospirales bacterium
CGAGAAGCTTCAACAGTATGTTTCGAACAAAGTTTATAAAGAACTAAAAAATTGCATTCGCAATCGTGAAAAGATAAATCGTGAAACCGCTGAGCTTGTTGCTCAAGGTATGAAATCTTGGGCGATAGACAATGGTGCAAAATCATACACTCATTGGTTTCAGCCATTGACAGGTTTGACAGCAGAGAAGCATGATTCATTTTTTGAACCAACAGAAGCAGGTAAGGCGATAGAGAGTTTTGGAGCAAGTAATTTGGTTCAGCAAGAACCAGATGCTTCGTCATTTCCAAATGGCGGAATACGTCAAACATTTGAGGCAAGAGGTTACACTGCTTGGGATCCAACTTCCCCTGCATTTTTGATGGAAAGCAATTCTGGAAAGACGCTTTGCATTCCAACTATATTTATTTCTTATACAGGAGAAACCTTAGATTATAAAGCACCGCTTTTGAAGTCTATCCAGGCATTAGAAAACGCCGTATTACCTGTCGTTCATTATTATGAAAAGGCAGCAACGAAAATCACGGTTACGCTGGGTTGGGAACAAGAGTATTTCTTGATAGATGAAGCCATGTTCAATGCTAGACCAGATCTAGTACATACAGGTCGTACCTTGTTGGGTGCCACGCCGGCAAAAGGTCAACAATTAGAAGATCATTATTTTGGAGCAATTCCAGAGAGAGCTCTTGACTTTATGATCGATTTAGAAAAAGAATGTCATTTGCTCGGAATTCCTATTCGAACCCGCCACAATGAGGTAGCACCTTGTCAATTTGAATGTGCGCCCATGTTTGAGGAGTGCAATGTCGCTATAGATCACAACCAATTACTGATGGATGTCATGGAAAAGGTTGGAAAACGACATAGGTTGAAAGTATTGCTTCATGAGAAACCGTTCAAAGGAGTCAATGGAAGTGGTAAACATAACAATTGGAGTATGAGCACAGATACGGGTAAAAATCTCTTATCTCCGGGAAAAACGCCAAAAAACAATATGCTATTCTTGACGACTTTTGTCAATGTTATCGCAGCGGTGCATCGTCACGCAGATCTTATTAGAGCTGCAATAGCAACTGCCGGAAATGATCATAGACTCGGCGCAAATGAGGCTCCTCCAGCAATTATTTCGGTATTCATAGGTGATGCTTTGACCAATGTTTTGAATGAAATTTCATCAAAGGTCAGTGATTCCAAGACAAGTGAAATTGTATCTGAAGATCTAAAAATTCAAATCAGCAATCAAATACCAGATATTCTATTGGATAATACCGATAGAAATAGAACATCTCCGTTTGCTTTTACTGGAAATAAGTTTGAAATTCGTGCTGTTGGTTCGACTGCAAATTGTTCTGCCACTATGGTTGTGATCAATACAATCGTAGCTGATCAGTTTATTCGATTTCACGCAGAGGTAGAGGAATTGATCAAAAAAGAAGGTGAGAAAAAGGACGGAGCTGTTATGCGGGTTCTAAGAAAATATATCTCCGAAAGCCAAAACATCTTATTCGAAGGAGATAACTACAGTGAAGAATGGGCTCAAGAAGCTGCAAAAAGAGGCTTGAACAATGTTAAAACAACCCCATACGCCTTAGATTTTATAACGGTACCAGAAAATATCGATGTTTTTGTACGCAACAATGTCTTTAGTCACCGCGAGGTCGAGGCGCGATTCGATATCTTCAATCATAACTACTTATTGAAAGTTCAAATTGAGGGACGATTAATTGGCGAACTTTGTGTCAATAATATTCTACCAGTAGCAATCAAATATCAAACGAGTATTCTAACCAATATCCTAAAACTGAAAGAAGCTGGCTTTGGCAAAGAAACCTTTCAAGCACAATCAGAATTAGTGTTGGATCTCTCCAAGCATATCAATAAGGTCAAAGCCTTGGTCGATGCGATGATTGAAGCTCGTAAAAAGTCAAATTTGATCGATGATGCCTCTCAAAAAGCAAAGGCATATTGTGATCATGTTGTACCATTTTTTGAAGAAATCAGATACCACGCGGACAAGCTAGAACAATTGACGGATAATGAGATTTGGACTTTGCCAAAGTATCGTGAGATCTTGTCTATGAAGTAGTTAGGAAACTCTTTTTGTAGAGAAAATAGAGGGTCTCGTTATATAGACAGAGACGCTCCACGCAGAATCAGAAAAGTGCTTTGGTGACAAATTTAAAGAGTTGTTACAGTGTAATAATTTAAGTGAACTGTCCCGCTGGATCATTATTGTAATTCATAGATAAAAGGCTGTTGATTTTATCAAAGAATCAAATATTACCGCAAAATAAAAAAGGGCTGCTAGAAAACCTAGCAGCCCTTTCAAGATTTACTGTCGCATGACTTCCACGAAACCACTTATCGTTTTCTTAGACTCTGAAACTAATTCAATCAAATAAAAATAAACTCCATCTGGAACTGGTAAATTGTCTTTTTGGTGTATGCCTCCCCAATCATTTTGATAGACTCCGTTGCTTCTCCATACTATATTGCCCCATCTATTGTATAAAATTACCTTTAGATTTGGATATAGGTTGTAAATAGCCTCAGGTAATACCCAATTATCATTTTCTCCATCTCCATTTGGTGAGAAGTAATTAGGAAGCAGAATATCAGCTAATGCATTGATGGTATCATTCACAGTCAAGGTAAGGACAAGGAAACTGTCACAACCATTTGAATTAACCAAGGTGTCTCGATAAATACCTGATGTATTCAAAGTCTGACCATTAAATACAACTAGGCGATTGTTGAAAATTGTTAAAAAGCTATCCTTGCGAGTTGTATCCATTACGGTTAAATGTAAATGAATAAAACTATCACAACCTTGACTATTAACCATCGTATCTTTATATATTCCAGGAAAATTGCGACTGACTCCATTGAATATTACAGGATAATTCTTACAGATCGTCAAGAAAGTATCATATATAGTCCTATCATTGACTGTCAAAATTAAAAACAAGAAGCTGTCGCAGCCTTTAGAATTAACTAACGTATCTTGATAAACTCCACTAGTGTTTAATATTTGTCCATTGAATATGACAGGATAATTCTTGTTCTTGCATATTGCAAGGAAACTGTCTTTTTTGGTGGCCTCATTCACAGTTAGATGTAACACTAAGAAACTATCGCAGCCTATGGCATTAACCATGGTGTCTCGATAGACTCCAGAAGTATTCAAGCTAACTCCATTAAACAGAACAGATTGATTTTTACAAATGGTATAAAAGCTATCGAATTTGCTCGTATCCTTAACAAATAGGCTATAAAAAATAAAGCTATCACAGCCTTTTGAATTGACCAAGGTGTCCCGATACAACCCGGATACATTTAAAAGAGAGCCGTTAAAGAGCTTTGGATAATTCTTGCAAGTCGTATCTAGGAGAATGCTAGTTGAAACATCGTTGACTATCAAGTGGAGATAGACAAAGCTATCACAACCTTTGACATTGGTTAAAGTATCTTTGTACGTTCCATTTGCGATGAGACTGACCCCATTGAATATGACAGGATAATTCTTGTTCTTACATATTGTAAGGAAACTGTCTTTTTTGGTTGTATCATTCACAGTTAGATTTAACACTAAAAAACTATCGCAGCCTATGGCATTAACCAAGGTGTCCCGATAGATTCCGGAAGTATTCAAACTAACTCCATTGAACACGACAGATTGATTTTTACAAATGGTATGAAAGCTATCGAATTTGCTCGTATCCTTAACAAAAAGACTATAAAAAATAAAGCTATCACAGCCTTTTGAATTGACCAAGGTGTCCCGATACAACCCGGATACATTTAATAGAGA
>CANHJR010000168.1 GCA_947461165.1 Saprospirales bacterium
AGATAGCCAAGTGTAGAACTTTCGTCTTTTTTCGTGAACTCGAGCAACTGCATACTTCGGGCCTTATCAAGGGTGGTAGCGTAGAGAATGCCATCGTTTTAGTGGACAAAATGCCGAATCAGGAAGAAATTGATAAGCTGTCAAGCCTTTTTGGAAGAAATGATATCGAAGTGAAGTCAGAAGGATACCTCAATAATCTCGAACTTCATTATCAAAATGAACCAGCACGACACAAATTATTGGATGTTATCGGAGACTTGATGCTGATTGGAATGCCGATCAAAGCACATATCATAGCGACATTTCCAGGACACAAAATCAACACGGATTTTGCAAAAATATTCAAAGCTAAGATCAAAGAATCCAAAACGAAAATTGCAGTACCCGTATATGATCCAAATAAGGAGCCCATATTTGATATTCATGCCATTCAAGAGTTGCTTCCGCACCGCTTTCCAATGCTATTAGTAGACAAAATTATCGAAATTTCCGATGAATATGTCATTGGTGTCAAAAATGCAACCATTAATGAACATTTTTTTGCAGGGCATTTTCCTGACAATCATGTCATGCCTGGTGTATTGCAGATTGAGGCAATGGCACAATGTGGAGGGATGCTCGCACTCAAATCAGTTGAAAACACAAAGGATTATGATGTCTACTTTCTAAAAATCAATAACGCAAAATTCAAACGAAAGGTTATTCCTGGAGACACATTGGTTATGAAAGTTGAACTGATGAGCCCTATTCGCAGAGGTATTGTTGAAATGAAAGGAACTATTTTTATAGGCAATCAAATAGCTACCGAAGCGGAAATGATGGCGACCATCATTAAAAAACAAAAATAATTCATCTCCAAAGAACATCTAAAGTTCAAATTAAAGATCTGATTATTCATAAAAAAATAATTCACAATGCTTCAACCATTAGCCTATATACATCCTGATGCCAAGATAGCTCCCAATGTCACCATTGACCCATTCACAACAATATACGGCGATGTGGAGATAGGCGAAGGCTCTTGGATAGGATCCCAAGTGACCATCATGGATGGAGCCAGAATTGGCAAGAATTGCAAGATCTTTCCGGGGGCAGTGATATCCGCAGTTCCTCAAGATTTAAAATACAAAGGCGAAAAAACAACAACTGAAATCGGGGACAATTGCATCATTCGAGAATGTGCAACCTTAAATCGAGGAACATCACATTCCATGAAAACAGCAATTGGCAACAACTGTCTTATTATGGCTTATGTCCATCTTGGACATGATACCATCGTAGGAAACAATGTCATTATAGCCAACTCCTCAAATCTCGGAGGACATGTTCTTGTAGATGATTGGGCCATTATTGGTGGGGCAGTAAATATTCAGCAGTTTACCCGTGTGGGAGCACACTCCTATATTTCCGGAGGAATTTCGATCAATAAAGACATTCCGCCTTTTGTTAAAGCAGCTAGAATGCCAGCTTCATACCACGGCGTGAATAGTGTTGGATTAAAACGGCGCGGATTGAGTCAGGAAACCATCAATCATATATTTGATATTTATAGGATATTATTTGTTCGCAATTCCAATATTTCCAAAGCAGTTGAAATCATAGAGGCCGATGTTCCTCCTACTGCAGAACGCGATTTAATTCTAAATTTTATCCAATCTTCTAAAATTGGTATCATGAAAGGATATAGAAGCCATGGTGACAATAGACATTGATCAAATCTCCAAAAAATATGGAAGGAGATTCATATTCAAAAATTTTAGTGCGCGCCTCAAGGCAAATCAAAGGTATGGTATAGCAGGACGAAATGGTTCTGGAAAATCAAGTCTAATGAAAATCATTTCTGGCTTTACAACTCCTTCAGAAGGAAGTATTCAATACTTCCTGGATAAGAAGGAGATCATGGTCGAGGATATCTTTAAAGAAATTTCATTCATTGCGCCATATACCAATGTTCCAATTCAACTGACTTGGTCTGAACTCTACGATTTCCATTTTTCCTTTCAAAAAACCTTTCAGCAGCTCAGCAAAACGGAAATTCTGGAGTATTTTGACTTGCCTACCAATATTCCCATATCAAATTTTAGCTCAGGGATGATCCAACGGGTAAAACTATCCTTGGCATTTTTTTCAGGTACCAAAATTTTGCTTCTTGATGAACCTACAGAAACGCTTGACGAGCAAGGGATTCAAGAATTTAGGACCTTATTAGATCGGTATACCAAAGACAGGATAGTCGTCATTGCGAGCAACAAAGGAGCAGATTTTGTAGACACCTCATCTATATTCTCTATTGAAGATTTCCAGTCTTGATAGCCTGAATTTCAGGGCCAAATAATCGGCATAAATTCCAATCGCTAAAGAACGATGTTCCTAGACTCTTATAAAATTTTATGGCAGGTTCGTTCCAATCCAAAACTTCCCAATCCATTCTATTAAGCTTTTCTTTTTGTGCAACCTGCACGACTCGCATCATCAAGGCCTTTCCAATTCCGTGGCCACGAAAATTTTCATTTACAATTAAGTCTTCTAAATGCAGACTTCGTCCTTTCCAGGTACTAAATCCATAGTAAAATAAGGCTATTCCAACCACATTAGAATTGACTTCGGCCACAAAAATACTGGTCAAAGGATTATCCCCAAAAGCGGCATCAATAATATCTTTTTCGGCAATAACAACGGCATTTGGTTGTTTCTCATAACCCGCCAACTCACGAATAAGACCTAAGATAGCCGATGCATCGGTTTCCTTTGCCTTTCGAACTGAGAAATCCATATTAGTACCCTAGAATATCAAGCATTCCTTTATAGTCTTGTTCCTTAGCAAACAATTTTGTTTTGATATCTCCATTTTCATTTTTAGATACAATAATATGTTTTGGTGATGGCGTTAAACAATGCTGAATACCTCCGAAACCTCCAATCGTTTCTTGATATGCACCCGTATGGAAAAACCCAATATACTGAGGCTCATCCTTGTCGATTGCTGGCAAATAAATCGCATTGGAATTGACTTCTGAATTATAGAAATCATCACTATCGCAGGTCAGTCCTCCAAGAAATACTCGTTCATACTCCTTCTCCCAATTATTGACAGCAAGCATGATAAATCGTTTGTTAATAGCCCAGGCGTCAGGCAATGTTGTCATAAAACTAGAATCTATCATATTCCATTTTTCACGATCGTTTTGAGGCTTCTGATCTATTATTTGAAAGATGCAAGCGCCGCTCTCACCGACAGTGAATGAGCCAAATTCTGTAAAAATATTTGGCTCCTTGACATTAAAATCTTCACAAGTTTTCTTAATTTGAGAAATGATTTCTTCGATCATATACTCATAGTCATATTCATAATTTAGACTATTTTTTATTGGCAAACCTCCTCCAATATTGAGTGAATCTAGGGTAGGTGCAATCTTTTTTAGTTCACAATAAACTCGAACACATTTCGCCAATTCAGACCAATAATATGCAGTGTCTGTGATACCCGTATTGATGAAAAAGTGAAGCATCTTTAACTCAGCATTCTTAATGTTTTTAGCCGTAATCTTATAATAAGGTACAATATCCTTGTATCCTATGCCTAATCTAGATGTATAAAAATCAAACTTTGGCTCTTCTTCCGATGCAATTCGAATACCGTACTTGAACTTTCCACTAATTTGAGTTTTTAACTTTGGCAACTCATCAAAATTGTCTATAACTGGTATCACATTCTCGAACTTATTTTCTATCAGTCGAGCAATATTCTCAATGTATTGGGGCAGTTTATATCCGTTGCAAA
>CANHJR010000169.1 GCA_947461165.1 Saprospirales bacterium
ATCCTGTCATCTTCCTGAAATTTATCATAATCTGCTTTATTGGCAAACGTAAGACCAAGCATGCCCTGCTTTTTCAAATTTGTTTCATGGATACGCGCAAACGATTTTACCAAGACGACTTTGACACCGAGATGTCTCGGCTCCATGGCAGCATGCTCGCGGCTTGATCCTTCTCCATAATTTTCGTCACCTACAACAATCGAGGAAATACCCGCTGCTTTGTATGCTCTCTGAACATTTGGTACTTCGTCATACTGTCCTGTCAATTGATTTTTGACAGCATTTGTTTTTTCATTGAAGAAATTCGTAGCGCCAATCAACATATTATTAGAAATATTATCCAAATGACCTCTGAATTTCAACCAAGGACCAGCCATCGAAATGTGGTCAGTAGTACACTTGCCTTTTGCTTTGATCAGCAGAACCATATCCGTTAGATTCTGTCCATGCCATTTTGCAAATGGTTCTAAAAGCTGTAATCTAGAAGAACTTGGCGACACAGCGACATCTACCTTGCTGCCGTCTTCGACAGGCGCTTGGTATCCCGCATCCTTGACATCAAAGCCCATAGGAGGCAATTCGAATCCAGATGGCTCATCAAACTTTACTTGTTCTCCACGTTCGTTGGTCAAGGTATCTGTCAATGGGTTGAATCCCAGATTTCCTGAAATCGCCATCGCTGTCACCAATTCTGGACTTCCGACAAATGCCATCGTATTTGGATTGCCATCAGCACGCTTGGCAAAGTTTCTATTAAATGAATGGACTATCGTGTTTCTTTCCTGTTTTTCAGCACCTACTCGACTCCACATTCCGATACATGGTCCACAAGCATTCGCAAAAACCGTGGCACCGATCTCATTGTATAATTCCAAAAATCCATCACGTTCGATGGTATATCTCACCAATTCACTACCGGGAGTAATTGTAAATTCAGAATTGAGCTTAAGTCCCTTTTCTTTCATTTGTTTGACCAAGCTGATACTTCTCGAAATATCTTCGTAACTAGAATTGGTACAAGATCCGATCAACCCAACTTCAATCTTCATTGGCCAATTATTGGCAGTAGCAGCTTCTTTCATTTTGGATATAGGTGTTGCTGCATCAGGTGTGAATGGTCCATTTAAATGTGGTTCCAATTCCGAAAGATTGATTTCGATGACCTGATCAAAATATTTTGCAGGATCAGCGTAAACCTCTGGATCTCCAGTCAGATGCTCCTTGATAGCATCCGCAGCATCCGCCACTTCAGCTCTTCCGGTAGCTCTGAGATATCTTGCCATACTATCATCATATCCAAATGTAGAGGTCGTAGCACCTATTTCAGCACCCATGTTGCAAATCGTTCCCTTTCCCGTGCAGCTCAATGAGGTAGCACCTTCTCCAAAATATTCAACGATTGCATTCGTACCACCTTTTACGGTTAGGATGCCAGCAACCTTGAGAATAACATCTTTGGCAGAACACCATCCACTGAGTTTACCAGTCAATTTGACTCCAATCAGTTTAGGCATCAATAGCTCCCAAGGAAGTCCTGCCATCACATCACAAGCATCTGCTCCTCCTACTCCAATGGCTACCATTCCCAATCCTCCTGCGTTGACAGTATGCGAATCCGTTCCTATCATCATACCACCGGGGAATGCATAGTTCTCCAAGACAACCTGATGAATAATTCCTGCACCTGGTTTCCAGAAACCTAGTCCATATTTATTGGAAACGGATGCTAAAAAATCAAATACTTCCTTGCTCTCAACAGTTGCAAATTCCAAATCTTTAGCGGCATTATCTTTGGCCATGATCAGGTGATCACAATGGACAGTAGAAGGCACGGCCACCTTGCTTCTTCCAGAAGTCATAAACTGAAGCAATGCCATCTGTGCGGTGGCATCTTGCATAGCTACTCTGTCCGGTGCAAAATCAACATAAGATCCGGCTCGCTTGAAGTCCTCTATGTTTTGAGATTCATGCAAATGGGAAAAAATGATTTTTTCAGATAACGTTAAGGGTCGGTTGACTACCTTTCTTGCTTTTTGTAATTTCGAAGGAATAGTATCATATACCTTTTTGATCATTTCAATATCGAATGCCATTGTAATATTTAATCGTTAAAAGTGATTGTAAAATGATTTTTCATCATCGTGCAAAGATAATAATTTTCAGTAAAATGATGCTCGAAGTTAGAGGCTTCCCAAGCAAACATCATCATAGCCTAAAAAGGCAAGTCATCATCTACAGATGGATTTTCAAACGCTTGTGGAGGTTGTACCGGGGCATCATTATTTATTGATGGCTGTGAGGTCTGACTCTGCACATGATCTCCTTCAGGGGTCACTTTCCATACCTTGAGATCCGTATACCATCTGTCATTGTACTCACGACTTTCGATATCATACTCTACTGTCAGCATTTGTCCGATATCGTATTTGAATGAATCCACTTTGTCACCCCAAAGCATAAAACAAGCTTTTTTAGGATATTGACCAGTCGTTTCTACGATAAAGTTCATTTTTTTCCAGCCTCCATTGGCAGAAGATCCAGATTGAACGGGCAGGATTTGAATGAGTTTGGCGGTAAGTGGCATAGTTGGTATTAAATTAGTAATTCAAATTGCAAATATATAGGGAACGACAATGATATTGGAGAACAATCTATTGGACTGTGCCATTTTTTTTCTTCATTGGTATTAAAAATGAAAATCCTAATGCTGAGTAATAGTCTAAACTCCCATTTACTAAACCATAGGCTCCTGTAACGTCGAACATAATATTTGGTCTTAGATAGAAATAAATTCCTCCACTAGTGGCCAATTGAAATACTTCATCTTGAGGTTTATCGCCAAAAAGCTCGACGTAAGCCTTCCACCTATCCGTAATTTTGTAGCCCAAAGCGCAAGTGTATTGAAAAATAGGGCTTGGGTTTTGGTCGTCCCAAGTCATCCCGAGATTGTAACCTATAGAAAACCTCTTTGACAATTGATTGTCCATCGTAAATCGAAATTGGGGATTGAAATTGTTCTCTCTGAGATTATCTGTTGATAATTGAGGTATGGAAAGATGCGCTATAAAGGAAATATTTGGAATGGCCCCTTTTGCTTCAATTAGTTTGGTTTTGAATCCAAAATAAATCGGAGGCAGAGCAAATTCACCTTCCTCAGACTTTCTTATCGTTTGAGGTTCTGTAATCATCCTGAGTTCCATTTTGTCGTTGATGCCAATCTTCCACAATGAAGTTGGCAACAAATTTACGTTGTCACCATTCTTGCTATGGACAGTAGTGAAGCCATTTTCCATTTGAAAATATCCTTTTGGGACGGTGTTCGTGCACTCTGTTTGGTCTGGACGATCGGTAACGATTTCTGGAATTTCCTGACAAAATCCAAAAACAGGTGTCATAAATGTTAAATACAGTATAGTTTTCTTCATGTTTTTTTCTTAGATTTTACAAATATATTCCTAAGATGAATTTAGATTCAAGAAATTCGCACATTACTAGTTAATTGCTAAAACAATGAAAATTAAAATTATTAGCCTTGGTAAGTCAAATCCAAATTTTATTGCAGAAGGCGTGCAATTTTTCAATCAAAAAATAAAGCATTTCTGCGACTATGAATGGATAGAGCTCCATCCAAAAAAGAAATTTGAAAACCCAGAATTGACCAAAAAGTATGAATCCGAGCTTTTATTAAAAACCTTGGAGAACTCTGACCACGTCATTTTATTAGATGAAGGAGGCAAGAAATATCATTCAAGCAAGGATTTTTCC
>CANHJR010000170.1 GCA_947461165.1 Saprospirales bacterium
AGGATGCTTAAAGACTGCTGTGGAATATAGGCTTAATAAGTTGGGGATATTGAGGTCAGACTTCCTGAGATAGCGTTCAGGCAAAGAGATTGTACTTGAAAATACAATATATCGCTTCAAAACCGTCCTTCCAACCAATTTTCTTCCCTTCTTCATATGTTCGACCATAGTATGAAATACCTACTTCATAGATTCGAATTTTAGGAATTTTGGATATTTTAGCTGTAATTTCGGGCTCCAATCCAAACCTATTCTCTTGGATGGTGATGGATTTGATGATTTCCATGCGAAATAATTTATAACAGGTCTCCATATCTGTAAGATTCAAGTTGGTAAACATATTGGAGATGAATGTTAGAATTCCATTTCCAATCGAATGCCAGAAAAAGAGGATACGATGCGGATTGCCTCCCATAAATCGCGATCCATAGACAACATCGGCATGACCTTCAAGAATTGGTCTTAAAAGCAAGGAATATTCATTAGGGTCATACTCTAAGTCTGCATCTTGGATAATCAGGAAATCCCCTGTGGCCTTAGCTATTCCGGTATTGATAGCGGCACCTTTTCCTTGATTTTTTTCGTGCTTAAAATATTGAATATCGAGTTCCGAATTGTTTTGAATATAGGTGTGAATACTCTCCTCTGTGTTGTCAGAACTGCAATCATTGACAATTATCAATTCTTTTTCTATTCCTGTCAAATCTACTTTCTTAATTTTGTCGAGAATGAGATGAATAGTTCGCTCTTCATTATAAGCGGGAATGACGATAGATAATTTGTACATTTTTTCTTGTTATATCGCAAATCAACGCATAAATAGATAAATGAATCAAATTTTTAACTTACCAAATAGGCTCTGGATTTTTTTCTTTCCAATTTGCCTTGGGGTTTTATTATTTGCCAATATGATTCATTCCACAGACTACTATATGCCTGATGAATACTATCAGATAGTTGAATTTGCAGGGTACAAACTAGGCGAAATCCCAAAGGAAAACCTTGCCTGGGAATTTCAAGAACAATCAAGGCAAACTATTCAGCCCTTTCTATTTTATCTTATGGCCAAAGCATTAAACATAATAGGTATTTCGGCACATTCTAGCCACATTCTCTTTTCGAAGTTAATTGTAGCCCTATTTCTGCTCATTGGATTGTCAAGATACATCCACAAGACGAGCCTTCTTCTGGATAAATCAAACCAATTTAAATACTCCATTTTTGGATTTTTGTTTTGGGTTATTCCGTGTTACTATTTTAGATTTTCACAAGAGATTTTGGCGCAAATTTGTTATTTATTTATTGTTGAAGATCTAATCAGTAACCCTAAAATAAACTTTCGAAAGCTAGGAATTCTCACAGGATTTGCTTTTATTATAAGGTTTCAATCCATTTTATCACTATTCGGTGTATTCTTTTGGCTGGCATTAAACTACATCCAAATTCAAAACAACATTTGGAAATCCATAGCACAGTTCGCAATTGGTTTTCTGGCAATGGTAAGTCTTGGCATTCTAGTTGACTGCTGGTTTTATGATTCTTTTGTACTCAGTTTTTACAATTATTTTTACATACAAATCGTTGAAAAAATAGCATCAGGATTTGGAACTCAACCTGTTTATTTTTATTTGATTTATTTAAGCATTGTTTTATCGCCATTCGTTCTTCCGATTATTGGATTTAGTTTATTTAAATACCCAAAACACAGTAGACAGAACCTAATTCTTTGGATTGTAGTTTTCAATTTTGTCATTTTATCTATGATAGGACATAAAGAAGAACGATTTTTATTTCCAATTTTGATTTTTATTCCATTCCTCTTTTTTAAATCGATAGAATTGTTGCCACATACTTATCAAGGTTTTATCAAAAGATTACTCCTTCCAATTCTGATGTTAGGGAATATGATGATTTTGATTATATCAACACTTATGAACCTTCAAATCCTAACGGATCAAGACAAATGCTTTCAATATTATGTGCTAGATCACTGTCAGAAGAATAACTCTATAGTGCTCTACGCGGAAGATATACATCCATTTATGGACAAGGTCAAAGTATCAAAGTTTAAGGATACATTCACCTATAATCACAACTATATTTACAAGGATGTAAAATTCGAGAAAATTTCTGAAGGATCCAATATTGACTCTATTGTAGAAAAATACACAAATGTATTTCTTTATCTTAAAAAGAATCGCTACAATTCAATAGTATTAAACAAAACTCATTCTAAAGGTTCTTTTCATTTGATATTGACCTCGATTCCTGAATCTTTGAATAATTTTTTGTTTCAATACTTCAAACTCAATATAGATAAACAAACAATTTACCTAGTAGAATACAAGAAAAATTAAAGCTTAAATTATGAAAAGGGCAAAGTGGTTCGCATATAGTTTTTACTTCGCAGTGGCAATAATTGCTTTTTGGTACTGGCATGTCGATGAACATTACCAGATCTTTGAATTTGCTTCATATAAACTAGGCTTTACACCATCTGAAAACTTGGCTTGGGAATTTCATAGTAAAATTAGATCAGGAATTATGCCAATAGCGGCCTTTGGTGTTGCCAAAATTTTTATTTCAATTAAATTATTTAATCCATTCATTGTTGAGGCCATTTTTCGACTCTTATCAGCTGCATTGTTTTTGTTTTCTTATTTCAGACTTTTGAATTTTTTTGACATCAAGGACGATTCACGATTCTACCTTATTTGTATTTTTTTCTGGATTCTTCCTATCATAATGGTCAGATACAGTTCCGAATCTATCGCAGGAAGTTTGTTTTGGTTGGGGTTTACTCAATTTGATTTTAGGAAATCTAAAAAACCTGTTTCACAAAATCTTATTATTGGATTACTCTGGGGGTTATCATTTTATGTGAGAATTCAAATGGGAATTCTGATTGGCATTTGCTTTGTTTGGACATTCTTTTTTCAGCGAAAAAAAACCTTAGATTTCTTTTTCATTTTAGTTGGATTTCTTTTTGCTAGTCTTATAGAGTTGTCAGCAAGTTATTGGCTTTACGATCAAATTGTCTGGAGTCCTTACAACTATTTTATTGAAAATATTGTTTTTGGCAAGGCAAGTTCTTTTGGGGTTGAACCGTGGTACTATTATTTTTCAGAAATCTCCAAAAATCTAATTTATCCACTCGGAATACTTGTTTGGGTTGGCTGTATCTCATATAGTTGGCAGAATAAACAAAGTATTTTTGTTTGGATGTTTTGGTCTTTTCTTGTTCTTCATAGCATCATAGGGCATAAAGAGTATCGCTTTATGTTTCCAATATTTGCCATTTTTATTCCAATGGGAATGTTGGGACTTAAGCAACTCTTAGAGCACAATTCTCAGTCCAAGAGATGTCTTAAATTCATTTGGTATTTCAATCTAATTCTACTTCCATCAGCTTTTATGATTCACTCTTTCAAGCCTTTAAATCATTTAGCAATATATCCTTATACCGTCAATAACCGCACTCTTCTTTATATGGGTACAGATCCTTTTGCACTTGGTGAGAGATTTCCTCAAGTCAAGTCTTATTTTTGGAAATTCCCTACCTGCCGAATCATTCCAATTGAAAATCAGGATAGTATTGAAGGTAAGCCTAAAATCGTTCTAACCTCCACCTCTAAAGGCGACTCTTTTGTTTTTAATAAAATAGTCTATTTGAGACAGTATCAGACAATCACTCCTAAAATCGAAAAACTACTTCCAGCATCTATATTGGGCACAATTGATTATTTGTATATTTATC
>CANHJR010000171.1 GCA_947461165.1 Saprospirales bacterium
CTGCACACAATAGTACGGCGGCCATAGAAGCAGCCAGTCCAGTACAAATAGTAGCTACATCTGGATTGATATATTGCATAGTGTCATAAATCCCGAGTCCAGCATAGACTGAACCTCCGGGGCTATTGATATATATTTGTATATCAGATTTGGCATCTGCAGATTCCATAAAAAGCAATTGTGCCTGAATGATATTGGCAACATCATCATAAATCGGAACACCTAGAAAAATAATTCTATCCATCATCAATCTAGAGAATACATCCATAGCTACAGCATTCATCCTTCGCTCCTCGATGATGTTTGGAGTGATGTAATCCGACACCGGAAAACCTTGGTGTTGCCAGACGAATTGATCAACCAACTTGTCGTTGATTCCGTGATGTTTTGTGGCGTATTTTACAAATTCTTTCCCTAGATTTTCCATCTGAATGATAATATTTTCTTTGAAGTACAAATGTACGTGAAAATCAATATTGAGATTAAAATTTCATGATTTTGAAATTTAAAAAAAGCTATTTATAATGATTGATAAATGGAGGTGATCAAAACAATAGAAAAATTACTTCTTTTCATATTTTATATAGCTGTTCTCAATGACTTTGAATGATTCCTTGTATTGAATATCTACAGCGTTATCTGAGGTTAGAATTTGAGACTTTTCAACTCCATCTAGTTCATAATCTACTCGAAGTTCTAATTTTTTAGCGGTGTTAGGGGACTTGAGTACCAAGGTCGATTTTTTTAACGATTTATCTTGCGTTATGGTGAGCTTTGGAATGTCTTTTTCCTTGAGGTATATGTCAAAAATATTCGACCAATTTCTCTTGGTTTGTCGATTAAAAAACCCCAGCACATCTTCATAATTAGTTGTTTTATGCCTAAACTCTTTATTTATTTCCTTTAAAATTCGATACCATAACTCATCGTCTTGGAGTTGAACTCTCAAGGTGTGAATAAACAATGCGCCCTTAGCATACATGTCACCACTTCCCTCTTTCGCTACCCCATAATTACCTACCATGGGTCTATCATTTCGGACCCTTGATCTCATCTTGTCCAAATATCTAGCACCAGCGGATTTGCCATACATGCACTCTGCATACATGCTTTCAGAATAAGTGGTAAACCCTTCATGGATCCACATGTCAGCATTGTCAGCTGCGGTGATATTATTTCCAAACCATTCATGTCCAGTTTCATGGATGATAATATAATCAAAATCATATCCACCAGTCATTTTTAAATCTCCAAGATACCCAGCCTTATATTTGTTTCCATAGGCCACACAGCTTTGATGTTCCATGCCTAAGTATGGAGTTTCAACGAGCTTGTAGCCATCTTCATAAAATGGATACGGTCCAAATTTCGATTCAAAACATTCCATCATCGGTATCACTTGTTCAAATTGTCGTCTCGCTTTGGCCTCATTTTCTTTTAATACCCAATAACTTAGTTGCAATTCCTTTTTGGATTCTGTAGACTGAAACATCGTATCCCAGTGGGCATACTGACCGATGTTGAAAGTTACGTTGTATAGATTTATGGGATTTTTTACATCCCAAGTATAGTGCATTTTTTTGCAAGAATCGACTTTGTAGATTAGTTTCCCATTTCCGACTACTTCGTATGGCTTGGGTACAGAGTATGTGGCAGTGACACCTTCTTCTGGCTCATCACTCCAATGATCCTTACAAGGCCACCAACTCGAAGCGCCTAATCCTTCACATGCGACACCAACCCAGTGGTTATCGTTGCCATCTTTTTTCCAATCAAATCCACCATCCCATGGTGCTTTTTTAGCTTGAATTGGTTTCCCCGAATATGTTGTTGTGATGGCATAACGCTTCCCTTTTTCAAGCATATTGGGCAATTTGGCGAAAACGAAATTATTGTCTCTCGTATATTTTACTTTTTTGCCATTGATCCGGATATCTGAAATGTCATAGGCTTCGAAGAGATCAAGCTGCAGCGTTTGCATCGCCTCCACAGGGATGAAATCCATTTTTACAGAACCCTTTATAGTCTTTTTTTCAAGGTCAAAATCAACAGAAAGGTCATAGTGACGAACATCATAATTTCGAAGAGGACTCACTGTGCCTAGTAAACTATCATATTTAGTATATTCTAATTTATTTGTCAGTAATTGCGCTGAAAGAAAGATTGGAACAATATGAAACAAAACGGTGAAAGTTCTTGTTCTAAAGTGCAAATTGTATAGCATATAGATGTGTTTTTACAAATGTAATACTTGCAATAAAACTTGAACACAATAAATTTTAAATCAATCCATTCAATTCTCTATGCCTAGATCATTTATTCCTTGGATCATTCTCATTTTAACAATTGCAATGGATTTGTATGGTTATTCCGCTGTAAAGCATATAGTCGGCAATAGTTCGGAGAATACAAAGCGAATAGCCAATGCAATTTATTGGGGTATGACAGCCTACGTTATCCTGTTTTTTATTCTGTCTATCAGTTTCAATTTGAGAGAAAATAGCACGCCTGTGACACGGTTTATGCTAGGAATTGTACTAGGGATTTTTGTATCTAAATTGTTTTTAAGCTTGATGCTGTTATGTCAAGATTTCTTCCGGTTTATTAACTGGGGATACCAACGATTTTTTATAGATCCTGTGAACATTGATAATTCTAGAAGACAATTCTTAGAAAAATTGAGCTTAGGATTTGCATCTATTCCATTATTTGCATTCGTTTATGGTATGGTCAATACGGCTTATGATTATAAAGTCCATAGAGCTCGGGTTCCAATTCCTAATCTGCCAAAAGGACTTCAAGGCCTAAAAATTGTTCAAATTTCAGATATTCACTCTGGAAGTCTCAGTGATATGGAGGCAATAAAACGAGGTATTCAGATGATCAATGATTTGAAAGCAGATCTTTTTGTTTTTACGGGTGATTTGGTCAATAATCGATCAAAAGAATTCCCAAAGTTTATTGAATTATTCCGTGAGATTAAAGCTCCTCTGGGACAGTTTTCCATTCTTGGAAATCATGATTATGGAGACTATGTCGATTGGGATACCGACGAGTTAAAGGCTGAAAACCTAAAAACATTAAAGAAATATCATCTTGATTCTAATTGGGATATCCTCTGCAACGAGCACCGAATAATCAAGCATAACGGAGAGAATTTGGCATTGATTGGTGTGGAGAATTGGTCATCAAAAGGTTTTGTAAAGCATGGTGACCTTAAAAAAGCATACCGAGGAACCGAAGATGTTCCCACAAAAATACTGTTGTCACATGATCCAAGTCATTGGGATGCAGAGGTGACTCAAGACTACAATGATATTTCTTTGACCCTCAGTGGACATACGCATGGCATGCAGTTTGGAATTGAAAATAAATGGATTCGTTTTTCACCTGTACAATGGGTTTATAAGCAATGGGCAGGATTATACACCAAGGGAAATCAGTATATTTATGTCAATCGCGGATTTGGATTTATAGGCTATCCTGGACGAGTTGGTATTCGACCAGAGATTACCTTATTGACCTTGGAGAAGGCTTAGTTTCGATAAATTATGTTTGACGTCGCTTGTGATGTGCAGGTGATCAAAATATCTCCTATATGGACGTGTTCTGGTCTTGATGCGATATAGTATATAGCATCTGCAACATCAATTGCATGCAATGGCTCCAAGTTATCATATACGGCATCCGCCTTTGATTTGTCCCCCTTGAATCGAACTTCGGAGAATTCTGTTTCTACCATTCCTGGCGTCAC
>CANHJR010000172.1 GCA_947461165.1 Saprospirales bacterium
TGCTCGCTTGGATTATCAAGATGTCATCAAGGAGTATATGTTCTCCCCAAGAGGTGCTGTCGTATTCAAGCCTAAGGAAAATCACACATTCCGATTGACATACAACAGAGCCTTCCAAGCTCCTACGGCTTTGAACTTCTTCTTAGATCTTAACAATGGAAACATCACAGGGTCAAGAAACTCAGCCTTATCATCAGGAACGACAACGGTACCTAATAGCATCAGAGCACTAGGTAATACAGGATTAACTTATGGAACTGGTACCAATGGCTTACCTACCGTTTTGACACCAACAGGTGCATCATTAACTTATGAGCAAGCTTCCAATGCAGCAAATATCCCTACAGTGCTTGGTGGAATGAGAAATGTATTTATTGGACAATTTAGAGCAGTTGGTGCTCCACTTTCAAGTGCTACCGCAACAGCAAATTTATTATTAAATGGAATGAATCCAACGTCGCTAGCTCCAGTTGATTTGGTAGCAGGCAAGGCAGTAGATGTATCTACTATAAATAGCAAATCAGCCGTCGCGAGTACGATAACACAAACGGCAGAGTTTGGTTACAAAGGAATGGTAACAGATAAATTGAGCCTTGGATTTGATCTATATTACACTAGAATCAATGACTTTGTTGGGCCATTGACAACCGCTTCTTACCAAGTAGCAATTGATCCAACATACTATGCACAAGCTTCTACACAAGCACAAATGTTAGCTAATATTAATTCATTGCCTACTGCGCAGAGAATTCAGCTCTTAGGTGGCTTGACAGGATTGTCCAATCCTAGTGCGATAGCAGCGCTTTCAAACGCCGATATCATAAAGGCATACACGACCTCTCTAGTAAGAGCAGGCGCATTGGCTAATACGGGAACAATTGCTCCGAATAACTCTGGATATGGATCGGATGTCGTATTGACGTATTCAAATCTTGGAACGGTTGATGTATTGGGATCTGATCTTTCATTCAATTATCTTGCAACCAAGGAATTGACAATAGAAGGAGCATTTTCTTTCGTGAATAAAGATAGAATTGCACTTCTAGGTGCAGCGGAAGGCTTTGTAAGCTTGAACGCACCAAAATATAAATCTGCTTTGAATTTTGCATACAAACTACCAATAGACAAAAACAGCGTTACATTGAACGCTGGCTGGAGATGGATGGATAAATTTGATGGAAACTCAGGAGTATATATTGGAAGAGTGAACGCAGCGAATATGGTAGATTTAGGATTCTCTTGGAGACCATCTAAATCACAAAACACGGTTGTTGCCCTCAATATTAATAACCTTATGGATCACAGACATGCGTTCTTCCCATTATCATCAGCTATGGGTCGTGTAGCGCTTCTTAAAGTAGTGCACACCTTTGGTGTGAAATAGGATATTGTACCTTAGAAAAGAATTATAATTATGAAAGCTCCTCCAAGTCGGGGGAGCTTTTTTTATATGAATATCATTCTAAAAACGAATTTTCGATTACTTTTGCTATTATGATAAAGACCACAGAGAAAGACTCACATTACCAAAATCTTGAATCTCAGTCAACCATTCAACTGCTTCAATGGATCAATGCGGAGGATAGAAAGGTGGCTGATACCGTCGGTTGTATTCTTCCTCATATTGAAGTATTTGTCAATGCCACCCTTCCAAAAATGCAAAATGGAGGAAGAATGTTTTATCTTGGATCAGGCACTAGTGGCAGACTGGGAGTGGTAGATGCTTCCGAATTGCCACCTACCTTTGGTGTAGAATTTGAGAAAGTCATCGGAATCATAGCGGGTGGAGATAGCGCAATTCGTAAAGCTGTCGAAGGCGCAGAAGACGATGAGCAACAAGGATGGCTTGATTTGCAATCTTGGAATATTAGTCAAAATGATACGGTTATCGGTATCGCAGCAAGTGGCACAACTCCTTATGTCATCGGGGCACTAAAAACATGTCAAAAACAAGGAATTACTACTGCATGTATCAGCTGCAATGCAAATGCACCAATCATTGATGTTTCGGACTATCCAATGATCGCTATAGTAGGGCCCGAATTTGTAACAGGTAGCACAAGAATGAAAGCCGGTACCGCACAGAAATTGATCCTAAACATGATCTCTACCACATTGATGGTCAAATTAGGACATGTTCGTGGCAATAAAATGGTGGATATGCAGCTTTCCAATAAGAAGCTAGTAGATCGTGGAACAAAGATGATCATGAAGGAAATCGAAAGTGAGGATTATGAGTTTTGTGAATCACTTCTGTTAAAAGAAGGAAGTGTTCGCAATGCGGTAGAAAGCTACCATAATTCTAAATTATAATATTGCATTGAAAACCCTCAATTGAAGTCAAAAGAAATATGCTAGTCAAAACATTTGGAAGCTCCGTATATGGAGTCGATGCAGTCACCATCACTATCGAAGTTAGCACCGATAAGCAAGGCGCTAAGTACCACATGGTTGGATTGCCTGACAATGCTGTCAAGGAAAGCTGGCAACGCGTGGAGACAGCCTTGAAGGAAGTGGGGTACAAGATGCCTCGATACAAGATTGTAGTCAATTTAGCTCCAGCTGATATCAGAAAAGAAGGTTCTGCATATGATTTGGCTATAGCGATAGGTATATTGAAAGCAAGCGAACAGATACAAGACACCATCGATTTGAGTAAATATCTCATCATGGGTGAATTGTCTCTAGATGGGTCTATTCAACCGATGAAAGGGGCTCTGCCGATTGCGATCCAAGCGCGAAAAGAAGAGTTTGAAGGATTTATACTTCCAAAAAACAATGAAAGAGAAGCTGGAATTGTCGATAATCTCAAAGTTTATGGCGTAAACAATCTCAAGGATGTCGTAAATATCATCGAAGGGAAAAGCGACTTGCGCCCTGTCTTTGTCGATACACGTCACGAATTTGAGGAGAATATGCGCAATCTCAAATACGACTTTACGGATGTCAAAGGTCAGGAAAATATCAAAAGAGCAATGGAAATAGCCGCTGCGGGCGGGCATAATTTGATTTTAATAGGGCCGCCAGGAGCAGGAAAAACGATGCTCGCAAAAAGAATGTCCTCGATTCTACCGCCGTTGAATCTGCATGAGGCATTAGAGACGACCAAGATTCACTCGGTTGGAGGGCTATTGACCAAGAATGATTCCTTGGTTTTTGAACGACCATTCCGAAATCCGCATCATACGGTAAGTGATGTAGCATTGGTTGGTGGTGGTAATCATCCGCAACCAGGCGAAATATCCTTGGCGCATAATGGCGTTCTGTTTTTGGATGAACTGCCAGAGTTTAAGCGAACGGTACTCGAGGTATTGCGTCAGCCTATGGAAGATAGACAGGTGACGATATCTAGAGCGAAATTTACGGTGACCTATCCAGCCAGCTTTATGCTTGTAGCATCTATGAATCCTTGTCCATGTGGCTACTATAATCATCCTGAGAAGGAATGCGTCTGTCCGCCAGGGATGGTTCAGAAGTACCTCAATAAAATTTCAGGGCCACTTCTCGATAGAATAGATCTTCATGTGGAGGTTGTACCCGTGAGTTTTCAAGAATTGACATCCGAGTCCAAAACCGAAAAAAGTCAAAATGTACGTGACCGAGTGATCAAAGCGAGAGAGCTGCAGCATGTTCGTTTTAAGAATGAAGAAGGGCTCCATTCCAATGCACAAATGGGCGGCAAAGAAGTCCAAGAAATCTGTATCATCTCCGATGCCGGAAGAAATCTTTTGAAACGCGCGATGGAGAAGTTGAA
>CANHJR010000173.1 GCA_947461165.1 Saprospirales bacterium
AGTTAGTTATAAAAAAAGGAGCGGAGGCCTACCGATAAATGTTTAGGTAGGTTTCCGATCCACTTCCGATCAACTTGATTGATGTAGTAGTGATTTGATTCTTACTTTCTTATTTTCTTATTTCTACAATAGCATCCACGATGAATTTTGTCTGATCCACAATATTGAACCCTTATTTCTATATAGTCTTCAGTTATTTTGTTTTTTTCAATATTCATTGGATGATTCAACTTTGTTTTTTGACCATTTTTTGAATCAATCCTAAAAATTGAATCACATGTAAAGGAAATTGAATCTCTAATAAGTTCAAATCTCCCATATTCCTCCAAACTGCTATTACTGGAGATGTAAGAGCCATTGGAGAAAAGAATAATGTCATCATTAACATTTCTAGCAAAAAGATTCAATACACTGTTGCAATGACACCTAGAATAGATTCTATAAATTGATGATTGACAATGGACACCTTGTGCCAATAAAATGAACAAAATACTAAATAAAAAGCGCATGAATATTTGCAATTGGTTGGTTTACATTTTGATTTACAAAAAGAATATAACTATTTATTTTTTCAACTGAAATGTCATCGGTGAAATAATTTTTTGCTATATTTAAAACTCCAATTACATGATTTTTTGTAAGGTCATCATACAATATGTCGGTAGAATTAGGATTTTGTTTTAATCTTAGAATTACAGGAACTACATAGTTGTTTATTTCTGTTACAATAGTAACAATGTCATTAACACTTATATTATCGACAATCTCTATCTTATTAGAAAAATATTCATAATCAGAAATATAAACTTGACCTCTTTCACTATTTATTAAATAATGATCTCTAAAACCACGTAAGTCCGCAACGGTATTATCATAGTTAAAATCAACGATAACATCATTATTGTCATCTGGATTCCATTTTATAAAAGGACAAATGCTTGGACCACATCTAAAGGGCGCACCTCTTTCTGAAAAACAACCACCTTGTATTGCTCCCCCACATGCCCAGCATTTGGTGCCACCATTATCTGCAATCTTATGTTGTGGTTGTTTAAGATAAAGTTGTTGTAACTTAATTGATAACAATGACGATTGGTCAGATATTGTATTTGCTAGTTCATCTGGGCTTTTTAAAAGAATCACTGACTTGACATCATTGAAATTTAACGATGCAATCGCTGTCAAATCGTTTATTACTAAGTTGTGACTTGTTGTCGAGAGATTCGGAACCATCTGGAAGTTTGAACTCAAGTAGTTGTACATACGTGTGTACAAACGACTATCCTTTGTGTAGTATACTAGGCATCCTTTGAGGTTGTCGTCAATCTTAAATTCGTCATTTTCATCTTGATTTTTATAAAATAAAACAAGTGACGCAATTTTTTCATTGTCAGAAAACTCCTTAGTTAAAGACAAATAGGCAGTATTCTCCAATAAAGTTTTTTTAGGCACATCAGCATAATAAAAAGTAATACCGTTTTCTAATTTGGTTTTACATCTAAGAAATGCAAAGGACTTATTTAAAACAGATATTTTTTTATTTTCAAAATTTTCTATGCAATCTTTGCATTCAACTTGTTCTTTACCTTTGGTACAAGAATAAAGTCCTATCAATAGAGTTAAAAGTCCTATCACACTTATAGCTAACTTTTTCATTTGGTTTGATTTTGTATTGACTACCTTCTGCGTGATTGCTTTTGTATCATTGACACAAAGACTTGTCGTCATAATTGGCCTTACTAGACAAAGTGTAATATAAAGATCCTAAATTTTTCAACCTATTTCTTGTAAGCTCTTGTTTTAAACTATTTAATGGTCAAAAGATCGTTTCTTGCCGTTTCACAATTTCTTGTAAGACAAAAATAAACTATTTGTTTAGCAATTCAAAACGAAAAACCGAATATTTCAGGCGAAAAACCGAATACTATTTTATAATGGGTTTGAGAGCTTCCACTATCTTTATCACTTCGTCTTCATTATTGGCATTGATGTTTAGATTAATATTGACTTGTATGACTTGTTTGATTTCATTGCAATGATTGTTCTGAATATACTTTTCATCAGCGATAAGTTCTTCAATTGGGGTGTTGCTCATTTGTGCTATTTTTTTAAGATTCGAAAATTTTCCATCACTCCCAGATATGTAGTCTGCAAGGGTGGATTTGGCTATTCCTGTAATTTCTGCGAACTGATCCATAGTCCAACCTTTTAGTTTCCTGATTTGTTCGATTCTTTTCCCTAATCTTCTCATAACTCTAGTTTACTTTCACAAATATAAATGAAATCAATCTAAAATTTAAAAATGATAATGATCGAAAATTTGATATGAACGATTTCATCAAGCCAAGGGATCTATGCGATTTTGATCCCATGTAGACTTTTTGCACGTTTTCCTAAAATTCACCCAATTTGAAACACTGATTGTTTAAACTTACCTAACAAAAAAAGGCTCTGCAATCAATGCAAAGCCTTTTTTTTAACTTACGGGAGACTGATGGGGCTCGAACCCACGACCCTCGGCACCACAAACCAATGCTCTAACCAACTGAGCTACAACCTCCGTTTACCATTTTTTTCAGTTCTATATTTCAAAAACCTAAAAAATTGGACTGCAAATATAAGAAAATATTTAAAGAATGAGTGGCAGAAATTATGTATTGTATTTTTTGGATCTGATTATTTTAAATGTATTTCCAAAAGCATCAAACCTTCTTTTAAATCTACAAAATCAAAACTCACAATTCTTTGGTGTTCTGGCAAAAGGAATCACATCGCGAATATTCGTCATCCCAGTGACGAACATGACCAATCGTTCGAAACCTAGACCAAATCCAGCATGCGGGTTTGTTCCATATCGGCGAGTATCGAGGTACCACTCCATTTCATGTTCTGGAATATCGAAATCCTTCATTTTTTGCTGCAATACATCAAGTCGTTCTTCTCGCTGCGATCCTCCGACCATCTCTCCTATACCAGGGAATAGAATGTCCATCGCTGCTACGGTCTTATTATCATCATTGAGGCGCATATAGAAGGCCTTGATTTCCTTTGGATAGTTGTAGAGAATGACTGGCTTCTGGAAATGTTTTTCGACCAAGAATCGCTCGTGTTCACTTTGAAGATCGACCCCAAATCCCTCGATAGGATATTGGAACTTGCCAGATTTATTTGGCTTCGAGTTGACTAAGATATCAATTGCCTCTGTATAGCTACATCGTTGGTATTCATTTTCTACACAGAATTTTAGTTTGTCGAGAAGTGCCATTGGACTTCGTTCGTTTTGTGGCTTCTGTTTTTCTTCATCTTCTAGGCGTTGGTGCAGAAATGCAAGATCCTCCGTGCAATGTTCTAATACATAAGCTATACAAAATTTGAGCAATCCTTCGGCCAACTCCATATCGCCTTGAAGATCCATAAATGCTGCTTCTGGCTCGATCATCCAGAACTCTGCCAAATGCCTTGCGGTATTGCTGTTTTCAGCTCGAAATGTAGGTCCAAAGGTATATACTTTGCCCAATCCCATAGCGGCTAGCTCTGCTTGAAGCTGTCCTGAAACACTAAGGCTTGCTTTTTTTCCAAAGAAATCTTTTGAGTAGTCTGTCTTACCATCTTCGCCTTTTGGACTTTGATCTACATTCAGAGCTGTGACCTGAAACATTTCGCCAGCACCTTCCGCATCCGAAGCAGTAATGATCGGTGAGTGCATATAGAAGAATCCCAATTGGTCAAAATACTTGTGAATA
>CANHJR010000174.1 GCA_947461165.1 Saprospirales bacterium
CGGAGCGTGGACCCACGATTTTTTGCATTTTTCCATTTCGGTCAATGATGAATTTTTGAAAATTCCATTTGACGTCAGCATCTTCGATTCCATTGTATTTTTTCTGCGTTAGAAATTGATACAACGGATGCATTTCTGGACCTTTTACGGTGATTTTCGAAAACATATCGAAGGTCACACCATAGTTTTTCTGACAGAATTCACCAATTTCTGAATTCGTACCAGGCTCTTGAAGCAAGAAATCATTTGCTGGAAATCCAAGAATGACCAATCCTTTTTCTTGATATTTTTCAAATGTTGCCTCCAATGATTTGTATTGTGGTGTCAGGCCGCATTTGCTAGCGACGTTTACGATGATGACGACTTTGCCTTTATAATCTGCCAAAGACTTGTCTTTTTCAGCAAGGGTTTTCATGCTGAAATCATAAATAGAAGTTTCCTTGAGATCTGCAAAATTGTTCTGAGCATTGAGAAGGCCAAATGAATTTAAAATGGAAAGAATAAATTTTTTGATAAATGACATAATGATTTAGATTAGATCACAAAGCTAATTGATTTCAAATGAACTAGAATAACTTAAACATTTATTGTAAGTAAGTGTAAAATTGGTGAAAGACTATGTCGATCGCAATGAAAACATGAAATTAAAAATTAAAGAGCTAAATTTGCTTTTGTGATCTATTCGAATTGTCATTTGATTAAAAGGGATACGATGATGCGAAATTTTGATTTTCTAAACTATAAAACGATACCTATTATGAAAAAAACAGGACTTTTTCTCTTTGCTCTATTCGCCATTGTACTATACCAAAGCTGTTCAAAACAGAGCCACGAATCTACACCCTGTTCGACATCCAACACCACGATCGTGTCTTATGCCAGGGATATTGCACCGCTGATGGCAGCTAGCTGCAGCCAGTCAGGATGTCATAGCTTAGCATCAAAAGCAGGTGGACATCAGTTTACCAATCTTGCAGGAATCAAAGAAGCGCTCGACCATGGTCATTTTTATTCTGAAATGTCTAGCGGTCAAATGCCACCTTCGGGAAAATTGCCTGATAGTACCCTAGCCAAAGTAAAGTCTTGGGTTGATGCTTGTGGTCCTGACAATTAGTATCGGCAATAAGATACCGCATTGCATACCATATCACTAAGATAAGGCTAGATGATTTATGTCTAAAATAGATAAAATAGTTATACTTGGGTTGATGCTTTTATATATTTAGATCTAGGTCAATCCAAATTTGAGAAATAAGTCCTCAAAAGAATCAGAAATAATCAATAAGTCTTTATGACCATCGCGTAAGAACTTTTCCATGTGCATGGTATTTATAAATTCAATCAATAAATCATAGTACCCGTTTGTGTTCAAGATGCCAATAGGCTTGCGGTGCAAACTCAATTGAGCCCAAGTAAGAATTTCAAACAATTCTTCCAAGGTGCCAAAACCTCCAGGCAAAGCGATAAAGCCATCACTCATTTCGTGCATGAGGCGTTTTCGTTGATGCATGTTTTCAACTACGATGAGTTCTGTCAGCTGATCGTGCGCTACCTCTTTGCTACATAGAAATTCAGGAATAATTCCTATCACTTCTCCACCTTTTTCCAATACCCCAGAAGCAACTGCGCCCATCACCCCAATTTTAGCACCGCCATAAATGAGTCGCATGTTTTTTTCTGCTATATAGTGTCCAAGTTTAAACCCATGATCGACAAAAATTGGATCAGATCCAGCGGCTGAACCGCAGAAGATACAAATACTTTTCAGATCTGTCATACGGCTTGTTGCAGCATTCTAAAGTCAACAGGTACGACCCGACTGACTCCTTGTTCTATCATGGTGACGCCATAGAGGACATCCAAAGAAGCCATTGTTTGTTTATTGTGTGTGACAATAATGAACTGTGAGTTCTTGCTAAACTCATCAATAATTTTATTGAATTTGGCAATATTGGTGTCATCCAATGGTGCATCAACCTCATCAAAAATACAAAAAGGCGCAGGTTTCAAGAGATACAAGGAGAACAACAACGCTGTCGCTGTCAATGTTTTCTCTCCACCGGATAGCTGGTTGATGGTCAATGGTTTCTTTCCTTTTGGCTTCGCTATAATCTCGATATCCGAGTCGATAGGATTGTCAGGATCAACCAAAATTAAATCACAATCATCATCTTCGGTAAATAGAATTCGAAATGTACGAATGAAATGATCTCTAATCTGATGGAATGATTCTAAGAATCGCTCTTTGGCATTGGTATCTATCTCACGTATGGTTTCTAAAAGATTATTTTTTGAGACAAGAATGTCTTCCTTCTGCTCTGTGAGGAAATCATAGCGTTTTTTCACTTCATTATAGGATTCGATAGCCATAGGATTGATCTCACCATAGGTTTCCAATCTCTTTCTGAAATAGGCTATTTTATTTTCAATTTCATCAGGCGCCATTGTGAGGCTTAGATCCCCATTCATAAATTGATCTAACTCGATATTGAATTCAATTTTTAGCCTTTCTTTCACAGACTGCAGTTCCAGTCGCATTTCTTGAATTTTGGAGTCCATAGCGCCAATGAGTTCATTGTGCCGTTGGAACATGGCTTGCAATTCTTTGATTTGGTTTTCAAACTCAGTTGTCTGGTTTCGAGCGCTAAAGTAGTCTTTTTCTGCATTCTGGACATCAGATTCTAACTTTTCTTTATCCGTATAGTTGGCGAGGATATCCATTTCCATTCGCGACAAAACACCTGATTTCTCTTCGTGTTCGCCAAAGTTATCGGCAATTGTTTTTTCTAATAATTGAATGGAAAGGTTTGTACTATCTAATTTCTTGGTATAAAAATCGATTTGGTCTTGCTTCTGCGTGAGCATATTGCTCAAGGTGTTGTACTCAATTTCTACGGCACTATATTCTTCTTTTATTGTATTGTAGGTATTGAGATATGTTTCCAAGGCTTGTTCATTGACCTCGTTTTTGGATCGCAGCAGGAGCATTTTTTCATTGAGAAGAAGATATTCAGACTCCAGAACTGCTATCTGCGAATTCCAGACTGCTTTGTTTGCATTTAAATCATTCTTTTTGAGAGTTAGGGTTTCCAGCTGCATTTTTAATTGATCAATCAAGACCGAATTCTTTTGAAAATTGTCATTGTGTTTTGAGAATTCTTCTCGCTTCTGAACAATTTCTAAAGGATTGGACTTGGCGCGAATAGCCTCGAGTTCCTTATTGATTTTGTTGTTTTCATGCTCTGCGATTGCCACTTCTTTATCAAGATTTTTGATCTCTTCCAAAAGCTGTTCTAAGCTATTGTTTCTGCCGACTTGAGAGCCATCGAACAAACTAGTGCTACCGCCAAAAATAGACTTTTGATCAAGGATCACCGTACCCTTGCGGTCCATCACAATATCATTTCGACTAGCAAATTCTTTGAAATCCGTCATATTCTCAAGATCATCTATCAGATATATATGCGAGAATAAGACATTTGCCAGTTTTTTGTATTTGTCTTCCACCTTGACAATCGAAATCAATGGAATAAATTGACCATGAAGTTTTGGAGGCGTGACCGGAATTTGATCTATCAATTCAAGAACAAACAGGCCCACCTTTCCAGCATTGTTTTCCTTCAATTTTTGGACCGTGTGAATTCCCTCAACGATTGTATCCACAACGAAAAAGCTAGCATAATTATTTATGACAGCCTCCAAGGCTATTTTGAATTCTTCGTCGCAG
>CANHJR010000175.1 GCA_947461165.1 Saprospirales bacterium
GATGGTCGATATAGCCAGTGGTGGCATATCCTTGGTAGCCCTACCATTTAAGATTGTGAAAACGGATGCTAATAATGTGGCTAACAATCCATAAAAAATTGCCCACTCAAAACGCCCCGGAATTTCTAACGAAAATTCATTTGATTTACTCCCTTGAGCAATCAGATAAATACCGATTAAGGCAACAATAGAAATGATAAGATTGAGCCATGTAAACTTTTTTGATCGATCCGTCAAAACTTCTAGCCAGAGAGTGAACATCGGTCCGGTCCCAAGGCATATGAGAGCTAATGAGGCCGAATTGTATTCCTTGATAGATTGATAAAAGCACAGCCAATGTATACAAATAATAACGCCAATAATGAATAGTTGCAACCACTGAGACCTTTTTAAAGACTGAACTTCCCTTCGCGTTTTTTGAAGAATTAAAAATCCTGTCATTGCAATTGCCACTCGAAGAAATACTAATTCTGTCGTAGGAAGCGAAATTAATTTGCCCAGAATTGCAGTAAATCCCCATAGAAATACAGCGATATGAATCTGCAATAGCGGATTCGATATGGATAACTTTGTCAACCGAGTTTCATATTAAAATGAGTCAAACAAGCTCTGACCTTCGTTTGATTTTTTCTCTGGTTCTGCATCCTTTTTTTCTTCAGGTGTTTCTTCGGCATTTTCGCGTTCTTCTGGCTTTGAAACTGGCTTTTGAGTAGTCGGCGGGGTTACTTCTTGTTTCACTTTTGATGCTTCAGGAGCTTCGTCATCAGTGTCTGCCTCTTCGAGTTTAGCTTTGGTATCTGCTTTGGCCTTTTTCTCAGCCTCCAATTTCGCATCTTTCTCATCTTCTTCCTTGTCTATTCTCTTCAACTCTGCCTCTTCTGCACTATCCGCAGCTCGCTCATCTGCTTCAATTTTCTTCAACTCTTCAGATTTCCCATCATCGACAGATGACTCTTTGACATCACTTTCATCTACTTCTTTCTTTTCTTCATGTTTGAATCGTTGCTCCTCTGAATCAAATTTTCCACCCTTGGACATTCGCTTACGAAAAGCATCGATTTCCATATTGCTTGCAGCAGTATAGGTATAATATTCTTTCTCCGATTTTCGAACAATGCGTTTACGAGGTTCAATAGTGTTCAAAACCGAATTCACGTCATCACTTGACGTCGCAAGACTGAGAATTCCTTCAGCAAATGATATAAATACCCATTCTTTCATTTTAGACTGCATGAATATCGTAAAATTATCGAAGTACTCTCCATAGCCCAATTCAATATGACCAAAAGTCATCTTATTGAGTGGCCTGTTTCCGGCTATCGACATTCCAAATTCAGGTTTAGAGCGCCAAGCAATATCCGTGGCATCATATTCCATCACGAGATCTGTAAAAATGAAATTAGAGGTGGATAGTTTTGGTGGAGATTGGATCGTAAGTGATGCCTCCGTTTCCTTCAACACTTGCACGAAATCTCTCGGGTGAAAGAGTTCTCCCATTGCTTTTCGTGTTTCTTTTTTGTTGTATTGTATATCCTTATTGACAGCGAAATTTTCAATCATAAAATTGGTCAAGGCCTGCATGAGCCTTGGATCAAATGTAAAATTGGTTCCCAATCCACCAAAGAATTTATAGGTAGAATCCCCAACAACATTTTGAGTAGTGCCTGCGAGAGTAACTGGAATCCCAGAAAGCCTCAATCCTGCATTCATTTTACCTTCTGCTACCAAAATCCCAGAAGAATCATTGTAATCGATTCGATTCCCAGCGAGCGCATTTGAATTGATTTTGGCAGTATCACCAAAAACATAGTTGTTGGTTCCAGACAAATGCTTTATAAGCCCTCGTCCGTCAAAACATACGGCATCAGAATCACTGCGGGCTTTTCCAAGAATAACGGTGTATAGCCCTCTCAAGTTGGCACGATCGATCATAAAACCAGTATAGATTTGATTGTCAGCTTGGTCTTTAAGTTCTTTTTTATACATTTCCAACTGAGCCACATTGATCTCATTGTCCACTCCAAACCAAGGTGATTTGTATGCAGGATTCATGAATTCGATTCGTTGACTACCTGTAAAATAAGGCAATTTGCGATTCATCGTAATTTTGACATCTCCATAGAAATCTGTATTTCTATAAATTTTCAAATCTTCCAACTTTTGAACCTTTCCTGTACCTTCGACTGTATATAAGGTCGGCTCATTTTTGTTTCTTTTGGTATAATCTTTTTCGACTTTTGCGACCTTGATTGATGTCAATTTGATCGGATAATCTCGATCTTGGATTTTGAGATTATACGTTCCAGTGCCGATCATGTCATTGCGTCCATGAATATCCAATGTTGCCTTCTCTATCGTATGATACATATTAAGTGTATCTCCCTCAATAATTGCATTTTTCAGAGTTTCCATTTTGGCATCTGGAAAAATATTTACTTTTCCGTTATCAGGTATCACGCGACAATCAGCAATCATAATTTCATCAACCCCATCCATTTTGATAATTGAGGTGATCATATTGTACTCAGCTGTCTTGACATAAAATGACAGGCTATCTTGAATTGGATGAGTAGAGGTAAACCGCATGCCTCTAGAGGCTTCTTGTGGTTTGAAGGTCAATATTTTTTTATTCATATCCCATCGAAACTCATTGATATTAGCTTTATATTGATTGTATGCAAAGTCAGTCGAAATGTCTTTGGAATTGGATTTGAAATCTCCAATTTTTTGCACAAAATCCATCCTTGCTCGAACATTTGGAGTCTTAAATGTAATCTTATTCCCCATGCTTTTGATCTCCATGGAAGATGTATCTGCAGTCATAATATCCGCCTTGAATCGCATGTCATCGGAGGTAATGATAGCTTCAGGGAAATCCAAAAAACCACGACCACTCAATCCGGTTGGTTCTATCAAAAGCATTCCATGCATTTTGGTTGAATTTTCGTACATATCGAAAGGATGTCCTTTCGTTGATTTCATAAGCATAGAGTCAACTAATGGCTTCCACGCTACCAAGCTACTGTCTGATGTCAATTGAGGAAATTCCGTTCCTACTTTTTGTTTATCCATCGCTACTTTTTTGGCCAGAAATGAAGTAAACTCAGGAAAGTATTGAATACTATCTGATTCCATTTCAGCTGATTGGTATTTGATTTTTCCCTTTCCAATCAATCCGGCATTGGACAAGGAAAGTCCGCCTTCATACTGCCCTTTGGAACCATAGTTTTTTACCCATCCTTTGGTTGCCGATTGGAATCCAAGAGACAAATCCGGTTGGACTCTCAGCGATTCTTCAAAGGGCAGGAAAATTCCTGCTGAAAACAATTTACCAGAATAGTTTAGATTGGAAGCTTCAAAAAAGAGCAGTGAATCCTTTTTGAATGGACTAACTTCAAAATAGAAATTATCACGATTGTAGATACCTCCAAAAATATTTGGATGGTCGTAATACACATAACTATTCTTGAAGGTTGTCATTTTAGGATATTGCTTGGCCGTTTCTCTACCGGAGCGATTAAATCTTCCATTGATAAGAATTTGCCCATCTACTTTTTCCAATGTAGACCGAAGAGCTACTTGGATTTCCTTGCGAGTTAACGGATCTTCTCCATCTGCGATATGTATTTTGACTTTAGAAATTTGATCCGATTTGATGGTAAACGAATCATAATTGAATTTATAATCTTTACCAAAAATATCTAATCGACCTGCCATGACTTTTCC
>CANHJR010000176.1 GCA_947461165.1 Saprospirales bacterium
TGATGCTGGATGAGGCTTGTGATAATATCATAAAAACCTATAATAAATGAGAATCACTGCAATTCTATTCATATTCTTTTTTAGTGGTATCGCAGCCACCAAAAAGAGATCTAGCCCAACCCCTCAAGGTACGTTCAAAATCGATTATATAGACGAGCACGATCTTTTGATTGTAAGAAAAAAAGAGAAAACATCCACAAGAATGGGACGACACGATTTTGTTTTTGCTGGGAAAACCTTTGCTGAAATACGTCAACCGTCGTGTGGGAATGATATCAGCTTTCATAAAAAAGGAAAGATCTCTATTCGTTCTTCCAAACCAAGGATTTTTGTTTTGATGTATAGTCATGGGTCATTTCAAGACAATGTCGGATCAGATTCCATGCAAGAATATGTCAAAGGCAAAGTAACCTATCATTTATTGCCAATCAATTCGGATAGTTTCAAATTGAAATGGATATCTGGCACTACAGAAAAAACAATTCTTAGACAAAAAAACAAATAGAATGGAGCAACTGATCACTTCAAGAATCAAGGAGAGTATCGAAGTTAAAACATTGACTTTGAAAAATGCAGATTTAGTCAAAAAAGTTTCCGAAATCAGCCAAAAATGTATTGATGCGCTTACTGCAGGCAACAAAATCATATTTTGCGGAAATGGCGGCAGCGCTGTCGATAGTATGCACCTAGCGGCCGAACTCTCAGGAAGATATTATGTGGATAGACCCCCTCTCAATGCAGAGTCAATGAGTTCAGACAATGCATTTATCACAGCAGTTGCAAATGACTATGGCTATGAATTTATTTTTTCGAGACTACTAAAAGCAAAAGCAAAAAAAGGTGATGTACTTATTGGCATGTCTACTTCAGGCAATTCAAAAAACATCGTTGAAGCATTCAAAATAGCAAAGGAGCTGGGCGTCACAAGTATAGGATGGACTGGGTCTAAACCCTGTCTAATGGATGACTGTGATATTTTAATGAAAATACCAAGTGCTGATACACCAAGAATTCAGGAAACCCAGATGCTTTTGGGTCATATTATTTGTGAACTCATCGAAAAACACTTCATAGACAATCCACTATGATCCGCAAGGCTCTTGTTTTAGCTGGTGGTCGTGGTACTCGACTCTCTGACGTGATTCAGGATGTGCCAAAGCCTATGGCAAATATTGCAGGGCTTCCGTTTTTGCACTATTTAATTCTCGATCTCAAGAAAAAAGGAATTGAAGAAGTTGTTCTGTTAACAGGTCATTTGCATGAAGTTATTGAGGACTATTTTGGGACTGAATACCATCAAGTCAAAATTTCGTATCAGCAAGAATTAAAGCCTCGTGGCACCGGAGGAATGATCTACGAATTATCTAAGAAATGGGATGAAGAACTTTTACTCATCAATGGTGACACCTACTTTGATGTTGATGTTCAAGCATTAGCCGAATTGTCTCGAAATTCAAATTCGATTGCCATCGCCGTTCGCGAAGTTGAAGAACAAGACAGATATGGTTCATTAGAAATTATTGCCAACCAAATCATTGCATTTCGAGAAAAATCGTACATCGAAAAAGGTCATATAAATGGCGGTATCTATCTTCTGCCAAAGGGCGTTTTTGACTCTTATGATTTACCATTTGCTTTTTCTTTGGAGGTTGATTTTTTTCAAAAGATGATCCATTCACTCCACATTTTAGCTTTTCAGAGCAAAGGCTTTTTTATTGACATTGGAATTCCTGAAGATTATTATGCTGCCCAAAGTCAAATTCCGCGACAAATCGTTCCGATGTTTGACCCTACATGGTCTCTTTTTTTAGATAGAGATGGCGTACTCAATCAGCATATACCAAATGATTACGTTCGCGTTCCTGATGATTTCTTATGGATTGATGGGAGTGCAGAGGCTGTTGGGGAATTGCGAAACCTATTCCGTAGAATATTTGTCGTTACAAACCAACAAGGAATTGCCAAAAACCTTATGTCAGAGTTGAATCTTGAGCAGATTCATTGGAAATTGGCGGAAGGCATAGAGCAATTTGGAGGAAAATTAGATGCTATATATTATTGTCCCTACCTCAAAGAGATGAACTCTCCTATGAGAAAACCAGAAATTGGCATGGCGATCCAAGCAAAAAGAGACTTCCCTGAAATTGACCTTTCAAAATCAGTCATTGTTGGTGATATGATTACAGATATGGAATTCGGTCAGAAAGCGGGAATGTTTTGTGTCAATGTAGGAAATACTATCACTAAAAAAGAAGCCCTCAAATTTGAAAACTTGAAGGCTTTTGCTCAATTCATGTTTAAAATCAAAGATTGACCACCACCGTGATGCCACTTGGCAAAGTGACGAGTGCCTGTCCGTCACAGGATACGACACCACCATATCCATAGTCGATCAATGTATTTCGTGTTCCTCGTATGTATTCTATCGTTCCATCGATGATAAATCGACAGCCAACCTTTACTCGCAATGATTTGCCTATGGTTAAGGAATAACTATCACCATTGCTTGTCAATCCTGTAGCTGAGCCACTGATAAGATATTCATCATCTGTCCAATTCATAGGAGTGTTATAGCCTTGGCTCATGATTCTCGTTCTTGTACTATTCCAAGTTACCACTCTTCCAGCAGACTTTGTTACGTTTAAATTGGCAACAATCGTCCAATACGGCCTATCCAAACTATCGAGTCCTTTGTAAGTTACGGTCCGAGTACCAGTCAATTGACGACCATCTACCGCATAATTGTTAAAGGTTTGAGAAACGGATGCATCAATTTTTCGGTATCCATTTGTAAATTTAATTATGATCTGCCCTTTTCGAACTCGACCATCTCTACCTGTTATTCCAACTGAACCAAAATCAATGGTAATGCTGCTATCGGCGCTATTGCGTGTGATTCTAACGGTATCACCCATAAGACTTCCTCCAGATGATCCACTTCTGGTTATCAATGCATTATTGTTGTATGCTTCATCGGATATCACGGCGACATCATCCGAATAGCTTTCAGCAAGACTATTGTCTGTAGCTACTGTTTGATCACGCTCCGCATCTGTCAAAGCAGATGATAACTCTTTTTTACAAGATACAAAAAGGCTGCAAAACAGCCCAAAAGCCAATACATTTTTCATAACTAAATTATTTTGATTCAAATGTAAGACAATCATGTTCAAGAAAGGTTTAATTTAATTAATCTTTATACGTTCCAAATCGCTTTTCAAGAGCGATTGTACGATAATCAAAAATTTGCTTTAGTTGTGATTTGATAATGAGTGTATTCGCAATTGCACCCAAAATGCCAAAAGGTGGCTCGTAAGTTACAATGTCCGTCATCAACACACCGCCTTCGATAGGTTCAATTTTATGCTGATGATGCCAGATGGAATAAGGACCAATACGCTGCTCATCTACAAAATATTCAAAGTCTCTGACATGGGTGATTTCTGTCATCCAATCTAGCTTGATTCCTAGAAGAGGACTGACCTTATATGTAATAATCATTCCAGGATACATTTTCTGACTCCCAGTATTGCTCGTCACAATAAACCCCATATGTGGTGGTGTAATTTCTTTGAGATTGGCAGGCGATGATATGAAATCCCATACCTCTTGTATGGTTGCTGGTAATTTCTGTGTAGTATGTAGCTGATAAAAGGCCATTATAGTTATATTTTTAAAGAGGACATACCGCCATCAACTCGAA
>CANHJR010000177.1 GCA_947461165.1 Saprospirales bacterium
TCGGTTGGGAATTTCAGGGACTGCGACCTTTCAACAACTCGATCGATCAAAGCTTAAATTTTATGATCAAATAGACCCATTTACGGGATTTGACAATTTCAATACGACACAAGAATTGTTAGAAGATAATTTTTCTGAAACGTCATTTAATTTAAGTATCGGAGGATTATATTATACAAACCAATATTATCTCGGTATTTCTGCTCGCAATTTAATGCCCAAGGGGAATTTTTATAACCCTAAGAAAAAAATCTTTGAGGACATGACCATTTCCGCTCAGGCAGGCGCTGCATTTTGGCTTAATGAGGATACCAGAACAGGTGTTTTTCCATATATTTTGTTTGATCGACAATATGGTTATCAGAAAGTAGTGACCAATGTGATATATCAGCATCAAATTGCTAATCTCGGTATTGGTGGAAGATATACTAGCGGTGGCATGGAGGCTATTACTCTTATGACTGGAATCAATTTCAATAATTTGAGAATTACTTATAGTTACGATATACACACTGGCGGTTTGCAATCATATTCAGGTGGTGCTCACGAAGTTGGTTTGCGTTTTTTGATAAAAGGTGAGGACAATTCGTTGTATCCAAATACACATAAAAATATCATGTTTTGTCCTGATTTTTTACGAAATTAAAAAAAACACACAATAATTCACAAAAAATACGTTATTTTAGCACACTGATTTCAATACAAATAATAAAATATGAAGAAATTAATCGTTATTCTAGCTCTTGGGAGCTTGATTTTAGGGCTTTCTTCTTGCAGTAAAGGCAAGAAAAGCGGTGGAACATCATCTATGACAGGATGGGGCTACAATGATACCAAAAATGGTGGATTTGAAAATCACGAATATGCAGGCCAAGCCACAGGTCCTGGTCTACTTCTTATAGCAGGAGGTACATTTGTGATGGGTCAAAAAGATCAAGATGTTATGTCTGATTGGAACAATGTCCCTAGAAGGATCACCGTTCCATCGTTTTACATTGATGAGACTGAAGTTGCCAATATTCACTATCGTGAGTATTTATGGTGGCTGAATCGTGTTTTCGGTGAATCTTTTCCACAGGTTGTTGCAAAAGCATTGCCCGATACCAATGTATGGAGAGATGAATTGGCATACAACGAGCCATATGTAGAATATTATCTTCGTCATCCATCATTCAATAACTATCCAGTTGTAGGTGTTTCTTGGTTGCAAGCTACTGATTATGCTAAGTGGAGATCAGATAGAGTGAATGAAAATATCCTATCTCAAAAAGGAATAATAAAACTTGCTCCTGATGCAGATGTCGATGAGAATAATTTTACGACACAAACATACCTTGCAGGTCAGTATGAGCCAACTCAAGGAGATGCCAAAAAGCAATTGTTGGATGTGAAATCCGGAGGAAAAGCAACAAGACCAGTAAGGTTTGAAGATGGAATTCTTCTTCCAGATTACAGATTGCCTACAGAAGCTGAATGGGAATATGCGGCATATGCTAATATTGGGAACCAACCATACAAAGATGAGGAACGAATCACTGAACAAAAGATTTACCCTTGGAATGGACATAGCATGAGATATCCAAAATCAGGCAAGTTACAAGGTAAAATGTTGTCAAACTATAAGCGTGGACGTGGTGACCTTATGGGTATCGCACCGAATACAAATGATAACGCTTCTCCTACAAGTGAAGTGAAAAGTTTCTATCCAAACGATTTTGGAGTATATAATATGGCAGGAAACGTCAATGAGTGGGTAATGGACGTCTATCGTCCTATGACTTCAGTTGATGCTAATGATTTCAATACCTTCCGTGGAAACATTTTCAAAACAAAGTTAAGAGGTGAAGATGGCGAATTGGCCGAAAAAGATAGTCTTGGTAGAATCAACTATAGAGGAGTGACTGAAGAAGAAGCTGCAGCTAGAAGAAACTACCGCTCAGCTGACGTTAGAAACTATTCTGATATGGACAAATCTTCAAATGCAGAATACAATTACGGTAGATCTTCTCTAATCAATGATATGGCTAGAGTATATAAAGGTGGTTCTTGGAAAGACAGAGTTTATTGGTTGTCTCCAGGTACAAGAAGATTTTATCAAGAAACAGAAGCATCTGACGATATTGGTTTTAGATGCGCGATGGATCGTCTAGGTTCTCCTCAAGGCAATAAGTTCCCAGTTGGAAATAGATTTAAAAAATAATCTTACTAAATAATAAACAGAAAAAGCCCTCTCAAATAGAGGGCTTTTTGTATAAAGGCAAGTAGCATGACAATAGAACAATTATATATCCTTTTTTTAGCACAAGGGCAAAGAATTACTACGGATACCCGAAAAATCGAAAAGGGACAGATATTCTTTGCGTTGAAGGGTTTGAATTTTGATGGCAATACATATGCATTAGATGCTATAGCACAAGGAGCTCGATGGGCAGTTGTAGATGATAAAGCGCTTGACGGCAAGGACAACGTGATACTTGTAGACGATGTCCTGACTACGTTACAAGAATTAGCATTATTTCATAGACGCAAATTGCAAGTGCCAATCATCGCTATCACTGGAAGTAATGGCAAAACGACAAGTAAGGAACTGGTCAAGGAGGTTCTGGCAAAGAAGTTTAAAGTAGCTTTTACGAAAGGCAATCTCAATAATCACATTGGGATTCCGCTGACATTACTAGATATCAAGGCTTATGAAGATATAGCAATTATAGAAATGGGTGCAAACCACATCGGTGAAATAGCGAGTTATTGCAACTATGTAGAACCAGATTTTGGAGTGATAACAAATATTGGCAAGGCTCATTTGGAAGGTTTTGGTGGCATTGAAGGAGTACTAAAAGGAAAAACCGAACTGTATCGTCATATTGAAAGTAAACAAGGCCAATTGTTTGTAAATACAGATAGTGCTCAATTGATGGAGAATAGTCAAAGCTGTAGTCGCATATTGTATGGATCAACTGACGATGCATTATTCAGAGGAAACATTTCAAACAATCAAGGCTCAGAATTTTTACATATGACGCTCTTGGATGATTCCTCTGCTGTCTCAGTTCAAACAAATTTGGCTGGAGACTATAATGCCTCAAACATTTCATTGGCCTTTGCTATAGGAAGGTACTTTGATATTTCATATAAAGACATCAAAGAGGCTATTGAAGCATATAAGCCAACAAATAGTCGCTCTCAAATAGTGCAGGCTGATAACCATACGATCATTTTAGATGCCTACAATGCAAATCCTAGTAGTATGGCCGTCGCAATTCAAAATCTAGCAAAACACGACTGTCCAACGGTGGCTATTCTCGGCGCAATGAAAGAACTTGGCGAATCAACAGCTATTGAACATGAAGCAATCGTTAGACAAGCCATAGATCTCAATATTGGGCAAATTATCCTAGTCGGTAAGGAGTTTAAGTCTTGCTCTAATTTGCATTCAATTATCACATATTTTGAAGAAACGGAGGCGGCAAGAGTTTGGTATCAAAATCAGACCTGGGCTGGTCAAGCTATTTTGATTAAGGGGAGTCGTGGAATGGCTTTGGAAAAAATACTGGTTTAGATTATTTAGAAATGAATCTGACGGAAGAGGAGGTTATAGAGTTATCGAAGCAAGGAAATACGCTTGCTCAAAGAAAACTGTATGATACCTACTCCAAGAAGCTTTATGGAATATCCCTACGTTATGCTAATAGCGAGGAGGAA
>CANHJR010000178.1 GCA_947461165.1 Saprospirales bacterium
AAGCATTTACCCAAATCCAGCGCAATCTCACATTTCGCTCGTTCAATCGCTTGCCAAGAAGGAAAGATATCAGATATTAAATATTCAAGGGCAACGGGTCATTGAAGGTGAAGTTTTAGGTAGAAATTCCACCATTGCGATTCAAGATTTACCAAAAGGAATGTACTATTTAAGACTAGATTCTGAGTCTGAATCATTCAAAATACAAAAAGATTAAACCTGGCAATCAATCCTAGGCTATTCTATTGACTAGATTTGATGAGTGTTTTCATCTTGTTTGTAGAACCATTAAATCGAAATCTATCAATCACCCAAAAATAGCTCTGCTTGTCTGCGCAATTATCAAAAAGTGATTAGGCGATCTTCATTTTGCTTTCTTAAAATGTATTGGGCTTAACAACCCGTGCAATATGAGAAGACAATATCACCTCTTGTTGTCAAACAAGCTCCTTTTTGTAATTTTATAAAATTCAAGGTTGATCATTAAAATTATAATGGCAATTCTGAATTCAAAAAAGCAATAACTTGGAATACGTAAAATTTTAAAATAACTTAAACAATTTTAAATTACTACTTTCGTTTATTCAAAGTGGGTTTTTTGCCTTTGTTATCATTTTAAAGAAAAAATTTATGTTACGAAAAACAATTTATAGTCCCAGCTTATTGCTTTGTATTTTGGTTTTGACTCAGTGTTCAAAGGATACGGATAATACCAATTCAACTGTGGATGCTTTTACAGCAGTTAAGGCGAATTTAAATATTGATATGGCGAATTTGGCCAACTACGCCAACCAATCAATTCCCGCCTATATCACCAAGGATAATGGATTGGCAAATCCGATATCAAACAGCAAAGCGACACTCGGCAGGGTTCTATTTTATGATAAAAAATTGAGTATTGACAACAGTGTATCCTGCGCTAGTTGTCATATTCAGCGGTTTGCCTTTGGAGACACTGCTATAGCTAGTCGAGGTGTTGAAGGAGGTTTGACGGGTCGACATTCCATGCGTTTGATCAATTCCCGATTTTCGGCTGAGGTGAAATTTTTCTGGGATGAGCGCGCAGCTTCACTTGAGCAACAAACGACCAAGCCGATACAAGATCATGCTGAAATGGGATTTAGTGGAACTAACGGTAGAGGAAATTTAACGACCTTATTGACCAAATTGCAAGGAGTAGATTATTATAAAGAATTGTTTAAGTCAATATATTCCGATACGATCGTGACGGAGGCAAGATTGCAAGAATGCCTATCTCAATTTATCAGATCTATTCAATCTTTTGACTCCAAATTTGATATTGGGAGAGCCACAGCAAATGGAAATAATCAGAATTTTACCAATTTTACTGCTCAAGAAAATGAAGGGAAAACCTTGTTCTTAAGCCCTCCAGTATTTGATGCCAATAGCTCACGAATTGGAGGTGGATTGGGTTGTGGTGGCTGTCACGGTGCGCCGGAGTTTGACATCGCTCCAGGCTCTCGAAATAATGGCATCATAGGGAAACTCAATGCTGCTGGCATCGATATCACTAATACGCGTGCGCCGTCCCTCAGAGATATCGTCAATAGTGCAGGTGTGGTCAATAGTCCATTTATGCACACAGGAGGAATTACGACGCTTCAGGCAGTCATTGGACACTATGGTACCATAAACCTAGCTCCGGGGAATACCAATTTAGACCCAAAACTCACGCCGAATGGCATTGGTCAAAAGTTAAATTTAACAGCACCAGAAGTGCAAGCGATGACAGCATTCCTTCGAACATTGACAGGTACAAATGTATACACAGATGTGAAATGGTCAGATCCGTTTAAATAAAATGCTTTGTTTTAATTTGTTGAATAAAAAATCTACCAATCAGTTCTCCATTTTCTGATGCAGATGACAGTCGTGATGATATACATTCCTAGAAAATGATATATGTAATTCATAAATCTTGTACTTCTACCCCTTTCGGTAATCAAAACAACCACTATTGCTCCTCAATAAACAATATAGATACAACCAAAATCTGAAGACAAGTAGCTTACTTCTCTCTCTACTTCAATCTTTTTTTCTCCGATGAATAGATTTCGATAGATTGGACAATCGATACTTGAGCATAGACGACAACTAACCTCAAGTGATGTATCCCTATTGCAGAATTTGCTCCAAAATCGTCATAGACTGAATATCTCGAAACCCAGAAACGTGCTCTAGATAATGAGCTGTTAGATTGTGGTAGATTCGTTTTCTTGTAGCGGGATCTTGCTTTGTTTGGGATTGATATTCCGATAAATAATCAATATGCTCAGCACTAAACTGCGGCTGACCTATGCCAATATAGTCCCCAAATTGAAATAGAAATGATAGGTAAAACTGCGAAGTAACGTGGTGGTGACGAAGATGCTCAATGGAATGTTTGACAAAAAGATACTTTTCGGTATCGACCATCGCTTCGTCTTTGATGACAAGGCTTACAACTTCGATAACAAACATCAAAATCGAAGATTTATAGATTCCAAACTGATGACTATCAGGTGCAAATAGGAGATTATATTCCTTGATGCTTTTGAGAGATTTATTCTCTTTGTTATAAAAAGAAAATTGAATTTGATTGAGCGGCCTTAAAACCTGACCACCATTTTTCGATGATTTGGAACGTGCTCCCCTAACGAGAAATGAAAGAAGACCGTAATCTTTTGTAAAAATTTTGAGAATAAGACTTGATTCCGAATATTGAATAGAGCGAAGGATCATACCTTCGGTGTTGACTATCATTTCTGAAGGACTAAAATGAAGTCTTTATGCGAAGGTGGTCTTTTGAAGCTAATTGTTGGCTTTTGTATTTTTCTATAACTTCCGAATAATTGATATTTCTGACCTTGGTAAATCGGTCATCTTGTCTTGCTGGGGCATCAGTGAACCTGCTTTTGCTGGTTGCTTTTTTGGTTAAATTGGCAAGACTTAAAGTCGTTATCGGTACTTGAATTTTGTATCTGCACTCGATTCCGTAAAGATTGCGATAGGTGTATTTCACTGCAATGTTTGGCTCTGCATTCCTAGAGAAATTTTTGATATGTTTGCTATTGTCGTGAGCGAACGTAAATAATGAAATGCTGACAAATAGTGCAAGACTTCGTTTTTTTAAGGTTGATTTCATAATTGTAGTCTCGTTTTCGTTATAGTTTTAACTCAAATTGGTTCAGAATATTGTATGATTTTGTCATAAAATGATTTCATTAAACAATTATTGGATGCTAAAATACAAAAAAGGTTACGAAATTTGCAAATTCGTTTTTTGTAGCCCTAAGTTACAGCTATCAATTTTGGTAGAGGTTGAGTTTATTCGCCCACTATTAGTATCAAATAGCTTTTAAGAACGTGCATTTAGGTATAAGTAAATTGATATGAATTTGGAATAGAATGGATATTTTAGATACATTTATTCCCAATTGTTTACTTTTGGTCCTTATCAGTTTTTCTTGAATGAAATTATTTTCCGTTTTTCTATTATTATTTTTTCTAAATATTTCAAAGGCCCAGGATTCAACGGTGATTTCTATCTCTGGTCAGGTAATACAAAGCGAAGGAAAGCCAGTTGCAAATATCGCTGTCAAGCTCGTGGCTCCGACGTTTGATAGAACTGCAATGACAGATCAAGACGGTCGATTTTCTTTCAATAATGTTTTCACTGGCGGATTTACTGTTG
>CANHJR010000179.1 GCA_947461165.1 Saprospirales bacterium
CTATGAACGTATTTTATCTCAAATCGAAGTTTGGAATATTTATTCAATGTGCGATCTACGTTTATGGAGTTGCCCCAGACAAGCCAATTTTGTCTAATTTCAGAATATAATACATCATTTGGGTCTTCCAAAAAATCTACGCGATAGGAAACGGAATAGTTGTTTTTCAATTGATAAGTTAAACCGAGGATGCCACCATACCAAAGGGAATATTGATCACCACTATTTTTGTCAGAGCCAATGTCTACATTGGCAAAAAATCGAAGTTTGCTGGAGATGTCCTGCACCCAATAAAAATTATGATATGTTCGCAAGGCCCAAATGCTATCAGGTCTCGTACTTCCAAGAAAATTGCTGTAATTGAGAAGGGTTTTTTTTGATGGTTTATATACGAACTGCATGCCAAGAGCGGGTATGGAATGTGCAGATTCCATTGTGATTCGTTGCCATCCGTTTAGGAGTAGTAACGATTTTGTCCATTTTTCATTTTTTGAGGTATGTGTGTATTTTATTCCCATTTCATAAAAAGGAGAGTTCTCGGCGAGAAAGCTTCGGCTGACATTCGAGCAATCGTACCCAATTGGTGTTTCATATCCGATATGAGATCCAAATATCCCGATATCAATCCATTCGTTTTTTGATTTTGAAAGTTTATAGCCGACATTGGCTTCCATAATGTTTTTAAAAATCGGATTTTCGCCAGCTAAATTATCTTCTGCGTAGGTTCCAGTCATAAAGGCTAGGTTCATTCGGAAATTGGAATCTGAAAAGGATGATTTGAGATAGGCAAGATTGATTGCAAACTCATTGCTTCGATTGTAGTTATAAAGAATCTCGGAGATTTTGTGACTTCTCTGATTATTTGCCGTCCCATTGATAAAAAAGTCTGCATACACTTCAAAATGCAGTGAATTGGCACCGAGGCTATCGTTGGAATATCCACTCCATGCCATAAATAGAAAAGAAAAAAAGATCGTAATTCTCATAGGGTTAAAAACGGTATAGAACTCCAATAAGAATAATCGTTAAAATTCTCTTTGTTGTTCAAGAAATGAGCGCTAAAATTAAATATTAGGTTTAGCTTCTAGAATTAAATCCAGCACCTTGTCAAATACTTCTTCTGAATTTGATTTTGAAAAATAGTCGCCATCGGAACCATATGCTGGTCTATGAGCCTTGCCAGTAATAGTCAATGGCTTCGAATCAAGATATTGGTAACCATTTTGGTATTCAAGAATTTGTTGCAGAATAAATGCAGATGCGCCACCAGGGACATCTTCATCTACGATGACGAGTCTATTTGTTTTTTTGAGTGATTTGACGATGTCATGACCAATGTCAAAAGGCAATAGGGTTTGGATATCTATCAACTCTACGGATATACCTCGTTTAGACAATTTCTCCATCGCGTCCATGCATATTTTCAATGTTGGACCATAAGAAACCATAGTGATATCATAACCTTCAGCCAGAACTTCTACCTGCCCAAGAGCAATGGTATATTCTCCTATATTGGTTGGCATCTTCTCCTTGAGTCTATAGCCATTGAGCGGTTCGATAACCAATCCTGGTTCATCGGAAAGCAAAAGTGTTTGATACATTCCAGCGGCTTGGGTCAGATTTCTCGGTGTACAGACGTACATACCACGCAATGAATGAATAATCATACCCATTGGGCTACCGCTATGCCATATTCCTTCTAGTCGATGTCCTCGCGTTCTCACGATCATTGGCGCTTTCTGTCCTCCGTGTGTTCGATATTGTAGTGTAGCGACATCGTCACTGAGTGGCATCAATCCATATAGCAAATAATCCAAATATTGAATTTCTGCAATAGCGCGCAAGCCTCTCATACTGAGTCCTTGTCCTTGACCGATGATGGTTGCCTCACGGATACCGCAGTCAAAAATTCGTTCTTCTCCATATTTTTCTTGAAGACCTGCAAACCCTTGGTTGACATCACCGATCTGTCCGAGGTCCTCTCCAAATGCAACTAGCTCTGGCATCGCCCCAAAGGCTTTGTCAAAATAGGTATTGATGACTTCATAGCCGGCTTTTTCGATAGCGCCATCGTAGTCAGGAGCCGTTTGTTTGACAAGAAGTGCATTTTCAGAGCTTTGACTATGAAGGAAGGATCCATATTGATTTTCACCATCTCTCACCATCGAGTGATACCAAGATCTCAAATTGTCGCTTGCTGGATTTTTTTCAGCTTCGCCGATCATAATTATATTGTGAATGGCCTTGAGAATATCGCGTTTGAAGATCGTTGTTTTGGACTCTATAGCCTTGATCTCAGATTCAATAGCAGGTTTGTTCGAGCTGTTTTCAAGAATGATCGTCGTCAAAGCGCGTACTTCTTCTTTGGTACTCTGAATCTCGTTGATATATTCCTCAAATGCTTCTGTCTTTGCCTTGTTGACCTTTGCTTGAGCCTCCTTTTCGATATTGGATAATTCTGTTTCGCTGGCCAATTTATTGGTTAAAATCCATGACTTGAAATGAATCAAACAATCAAAATCCTTTTCCCACTGCATGCGCTCTTCACTCTTGTATCGCTCGTGAGAGCCAGATGTGCTATGACCTTCTGGTTGGGTTACTTCTATCACATGCACCAAGGCAGGAGAATGTGTTTTTCGACTTCGCTCACTCGCTTGCTTGTAGGTTTGGACCAATGAAGGGTAATCCCATCCTGGAACCTTGTAGATATCCATACCTATCGAATTGGAATCTGTTTGCATTCCTGACATGGATTGAGATATACTTTCTTTGGCTGTTTGATATTTTTGTGGAACGCTGATTCCATAGCCATCATCCCATACATTGTATATGATTGGAACTTGAAGAACACAAGCCGCGTTGACCGATTCCCAAAATATACCTTCGCTAGTACTGGCGTCACCGATGGTGACAAAAGTCAATTCATTGCCTTTGTTTGTAAATGTTGTTTTGTGCTGGATGTTCGCATTGTTTCGATATAGTTTGGATGCGAGTCCCAATCCAAGCGCTTTCAATGCCTGCGCGGCTGTCGGAGACAAGTCGGCTGCAAAGTTTTTTTCCTCCATGAGGTTTTTCCACTGTCCCTTATCATCCAATAAACGAGAAGCGAAGTGGGCATTCATCATGCGGCCGGCAGAGATTGGCTCTTTTTCGACATTGGCATGAGCGTATAATTGAGCAAAAAGCTCTTTGATCGTGGAGTTGCCTGTGGCCAATGCCAAGGTTTGATCTCGATAATATCCAGTTCGGAAATCCCCTTTTTGAAAGAACTTCGCAAGCGCAATTTGGGCGAGCTCTTTTCCCGCACCAAAAATTCCGAATTTTGCCTTACCAGTTAGGACTTCCTTGCGTCCAATCGTGCTCACATAGCGACTTTCCCAGCCGAGTTGGTAATCAGCCAATACTTCTTTTTTGAAATCCTCAAACGATATCGAATCTATTTGCTTTTTTTTCGTTGTACTCATTAGACAAATATATGACAAAATTTTTATTTGCTTTCTGAATGCCCATAGGTTGCTACCATAAATTAAGTTGAAAATATCTTCATTATCATCTTTCTATTTGATTTATATCTTCATCTTGTTGATATTATCTTATTTTTGGTGATCTTATGACAATTTCTATGATCAAAAAATCAATCTTTTTTTTCGTTTCCATTTTCTTCTCCATTGCATTATCTGCCCAAA
>CANHJR010000180.1 GCA_947461165.1 Saprospirales bacterium
CACTAAAATTATTCAAATTTTACCTTCAAATGCACGGTATATTTTAACACAAGCAAATATCCCAAGAGCTCTTAATGTGAAGAATTTGTGCCAAATGTTTGAAGAGGTTGGCTTGAACGTTTTTTTAGTAGCATCAAACGTGGATTCTGCAATTGATGAAGCCGTTTTGAGCTCAAAAAGCCAAGAAACAATATTTATAATTGGAAGTATTTTTGTAGTCGGTGAGGGACTACACCATCTTCAAATCTTGGGTTATAAATGATGATGTTCAGCTCTTTGCAAGCGATCATTTATGGCAGGGCCTAAACCATAATTAGGAGCTAATTCAACCAAAATTAGATCAGCTTTTTCATCATCTGCCAAGCGAAGAACTGAAAATAGGTTTTGTGCAGCCTCTGAAATGGAATTGTTCACAGATAAAACAAATTGACAACCTTGGAATCCGTCAATTTTCTGAAACAAATTAATGACAACAATATTTTTGGAACCAAATTGTGAAATCATGGAAGTCGTTTTGCTAACTTTCAGTGGAGTTTTTGTAGCATAGTGGCTTTTTAGCTGGCCAGGGGTATTGGGATGACTATGTTGTATTGAGATTTTAACCTCCTCTTCTACGGTTTTTTCAATTTCCTCAATACTGAGACCACCCAATCTGTGGATTAAAACCTGATTATCTTCGAAATCGTAACCAACAATGGTACTTTCAAGGCCTATATTGCATAAACCACCATCCAATACATAAGGAATTTTCCCAAATAATCCTTGCATACAATGTTCTGCACTAGTAGGACTGACAAAACCCGAAATATTGGCACTGGGAGCAACAAGAGGAAAGGAAAGTTTCGACAATAAATCTAAAGTCAAAGGATGGTTTGGAATCCTTATTGCTACCTGATTACTTCCAGCAGTTACTAAGTCTGAAACAAGTGAAGACTTTGGTAAAAGAAATGTGACTGGCCCAGGGGAATGGATATCAATGAGTCTTTGAATCTTTTCTGGGATTTCTTGGACATAGGATTTAATATTGTTCTTATCCCTAACATGCAAAATTAAGGGATTAAATCGTGGCCTATTCTTGACTACATATATTTTCTCAATTGCTTCACTGTGAAAAGCATTCGCAGCTAACCCATAAACGGTCTCTGTTGGAATTGAAACTAGACTGCCTGATTCTAAAAGCGTTTTCGCCTTGAAAATATCAGTCCCAACTTCTGTAATCATTGGATTGAAAAAATCAAATGAATCAGTTAGATTTGAAATACAGAACCACAGCAGCAGTGATAAGCATGTTGATCAAAGCAAGTGGGATCATTTTTCTCCAACCGAGGTCCATCAATTGATCGTATCTAAATCTTGGCAAGGTCCATCGAATCCACATAAATACAAATATGAAGAAAATGGTTTTCAAAAGCATCGTCAGGAAAGAAAGAATAGCTAGTGAAATACCAGAAAAATGTTCCATGCCAGGAAAACAATAACCTCCAAAGAACAAGGTAGATATAACTGCAGAACTTATAAACATATTGATATACTCAGCAAACAAATAAAAACCTAACTTCATACTCGAATATTCTACGTGATATCCACCAATAAGTTCTGTTTCACATTCTGCTAAATCAAATGGCGCGCGATTACATTCTGCAAGTGCACAAGTTAAGAACAAAACAAAGCCTAGTGGCTGGTAAAAAATATTCCAATTCAACCCATTTAATGCAGAAATACCATACAAAGCACCGGATTGCTTTTCTACGATTTCTTTTAAATTCATAGAACCGCTAATCATAATGATGGTTATAACAACCAATCCCATAGCCAATTCATAAGAAATCATTTGAGAGCTTGCACGAATCGCTGAAAAAAGTGAATATTTATTGTTACTAGCCCATCCACCAATTAGAATGCCATATACCCCAATAGATAAAACACCCATCAAATACAGAATTCCAATATTGATGTCAGAAATTTGCAAGGAAATCAATCGTCCATTGATCAAAAAGTCGGAGCCCCAAGGAATAACTGCACCTGTGATTGTGGCTGTCAGCATAGCAATACCAGGCCCAGCAATAAAAAGAAATTTGTTGGATGCACTCGGTATAAACTCTTCTTTAAAGAACATCTTACCGCCATCAGCTAATGGCTGAAGCAATCCAAATGGACCCGCTCGATTTGGTCCGACTCGATCCTGAAGCCAAGCAGCTACCTTTCGCTCAAGCCAGGTGCTATACATAGCAACAATAAGGGATAAGGTGAAAATTGCAATTGCTAGGGATGATTTTTCTATAAGAAATTCTTGCATTATTTGATTCTAACAGTTTAATTTGATTTGCAAATTTATTAAATAATAATTTTTTGGACAGAAAAGAAACTAAAAGGGATCAACCTTTGTTCTGACTATAAAAATATCATGAATTCATTTGAATTGTATAATCCCACCAAGGTGATTTTTGGAGTTGATTCCTATAGTAAAATTGATTCTGAAATACCTCGAGAGGCAAGGGTGCTAATGACATATGGCGCTGGCAGTATCAAAAACAATGGTGTTTATGATGCTGTTATGAAACAACTAGGGAACCGTGTGGTCTTCGAATTTGGTGATATAGAACCCAATCCTTCCTTACAAACATTGGAAAAAGCGTTATCATTGATGAAGTCAGAGAGTATTGACTACCTTCTGGCGGTTGGTGGAGGATCAGTAATTGATGGTACTAAGTTTCTAGCTGGGGCTATTTTTTATCAAGGTGATCCATGGGATATCTTAAAGAAAGGAATAAGAATAAACAAAGCCTTGCCGATTGCTACCGTTTTGACTCTTCCTGCCACAGGGTCAGAGAATAATTCTGGTGCTGTTATTACGAATAAATTAACAAATGAAAAACTTGGAATGGGCGGTCCAGCCTTGTTTCCAATTGTTTCATTCCTCAATCCAGAGGTTGTAAAATCAATACCTCGTCGACAATTGGTCAATGGGTTAATGGACTCATTCACTCACGTCCTAGAGCAATACCTAACCTATCCTATAAATGCGATGGTACAAGATGGTTATTCAGAATCATTGTTAAAGTCAATAGTGAAACTAGCGCCTAGACTAATAAATGAACCATACAACGAAGTGAATGCGGGGAATTTCATGTGGATTTGCAGTATGGCCCTCAATGGTCAATTAGGCAAGGGTGTCCCGACGGATTGGTCAACACACATTATTGGTCATGAATTGACTGCACTATATAATATTGATCATGCGGTCACTCTTGCAATCGTCTTTCCAAACCTTTGGAAAAACCAATTTGAAAATAAAAAAGAGAAGTTAGCTCAATATGCAGAGAATGTATGGAACATACAAGAAGGGTCAATTGATGAGAAGGCAAAAATGGCTATAAAATGTACAGAAGATTTTATTTCTTCGTTGCAAATCGATGTGAGATTGAGCTCATATTCTCTGGAATATAAAAGAGCTGCAAACATTATCAAAGAAAATTTGAAATCAAGAGGTCAAACTAGATTAGGTGAAAAAGGGACTATTACCCCAGAAGTAGCGGAGAGAATTATTGAATTGTGCTATTGAAGAAAAATAGCATATCAAAAATATTTTCATTCGAACGGATCGACTATTGAACTCAATAAAATTATTTTTTAAATGAAATTGTTCCAGAGTTAAGATTACCCTTACTTAAGATCAA
>CANHJR010000181.1 GCA_947461165.1 Saprospirales bacterium
GGTGTTGTTTTCATCGAGATGACAAAAATCATATAAATTCCATAGAAAATGAAAATTGTTTTCATCGTTTGGATTCAACTATATTTACAACATATTCTACATTATGAAATTCGTTACAATAATATGTGCTACACGACGCATAACTCGGCTGAACTTGCCAAGCTAGCTACCAGATTTAACTTCAATCCAAAGTACAGTTTGGATTATGCACCAAGTGGTGTGAATGTTGGATTTACGTTTCCGCAGATGCCCGTCATTCGTTCTCAAGAGCGCGATCGACTAGCGATCATGACCTGGGGGTTGATGCCTAGTTGGTCTCAAGATTTTGATTTTCGGAGAAATACCCTTAATGCTCGAGTGGAAACTATTGATGAAAAACCAAGTTTTCGATCTTATGTACAGAATCGCTGCCTCATCCTTGTAGATGGTTTCTATGAATGGCAATGGTTAGACTCGAAAGGTAAAGAAAAGAAAAAATATTTCTTGTCGGCCATGGATGGCGAACCCTATGCAATTGCTGGAATATACCATCCATGGATCAATAAGCAATCAGGAGACATCATCGATGGTTTTAGCATCGTGACAGCACCCGCAAATGAACAAATGTCTAGAATCCATAATTCCAAAAATAGAATGCCAATCGTGCTTGATAGAACGAACGAGCAAGCTTGGCTTGATGGAGGGGATATGAATCAATTTCTCAATATTCCACTGCTTAAAGAAGAAGTAATGAATTAGATTCGAATTGCGACATTTTTTGTCACCTATCGACTCCTAATTTTGACATTTTTATGATCCTCAATTGCCACACATATTTTAGTCTATGTTATGGAGCTTTGTCTCCGGAAGATATGCTGTTTGCAGTTAAAAATGCCGGACACAATCAAGTTTGTATTACAGACATAAACAATACTTCGGCGGTTATTGATTCTATACGACTTGGAGCGGAAATCGGAATAGATGTCAAGATCGGCATCGATTTTCGAGACGGCGTACAGCAGCAGTTTGTTGCTGTTGCTAGAAATAATGATGGCTTTCGCGATATCAATACATGGCTTAGCACACGCCTTCACCATCCCGAGAATCCACTTGATTTACGAGCGCCGTATTCGGAAAACACCAACATCATTTATCCACTTGCGCATTTCACTGATTTTGAATTGAGACATAATGAATGGATAGGAATTTCAATAGATCAAATCACACAAATAGCGTTTTCGGTTCCAAAAAGATGGAGACATAAATTGGTCATTTTGCAAACAACCACCTTCGTACAAAAGCGAGATTTCAACGCGCATAGACTGCTTCGTGCTATAGATAAGAATGTATTGCTCAGCAAATTGCCCGTCGTAGAACAGGGTTCTGTAAACCAAACCTTGATTGGTTTTGATTTGTTGGTTACTTCTTTTGCAAATTATCCCGAAATACTCGCTAACACCCAGCAAATACTAGAGGGCTCAAAAGTAAGTATTGAAATGGGCAAATTAAGCCATAAGAACAAAGCGAGCTTTTTGAGCAGTGAATTGGAAGATATTCAGCTTCTAAGAACATTGGCGTTTGAAGGACTTGAAAGTAGGTACTCCAAAGTAACTAATGTTGTTTTAGAGCGTCTTGAAAAGGAACTTCGAATCATAGAGCAAATGAAATTTTCAGCATATTTTCTTATGAATTGGGATATTATAGCGTATGCACGTAGAATGAATTATTTCTATACAGGACGCGGTAGTGGTGCCAATAGTGTTGTTGCTTACTTATTACGCATTACGGATGTTGATCCTATTGAATTAGATCTATATTTCGAGCGATTTATCAATCCTCATCGCAATAATCCACCAGATTTTGATATTGATTTCTCTTGGACGGATCGGGATGATATCACAAGATATATTTTTGATAAATATGGGTTGGAGCATACCGCCTTGCTTGGAACATATACCACATTTCAGCATGACTCCGTGATCAGAGAATTAGGCAAAGTATTTGGATTGCCAGCAACGGAAATAGATAAGATACAGTCGCTCAAAATTGGTGATCCTATGGATTCGGCTTCGGAGCTAGTTCTCATGTACAGTCAACTCATTGGAGGTATGCCTCACCATTTAAGCATACATTCTAGCGGCATTTTGATATCAGAGGAGCCGATATCGAGCTACACAGCCACATTTATGCCACCCAAGGGATACCCGACGACTCAATTTAGTATGATAGAGGCGGAGGATATTGGATTGGCCAAGTTTGACATCCTCAGTCAGCGTGGACTCTCCAAAATCAAGGATACCGTGGATATGGTTCGCTATAATTTAGGAATTGAGATGGATATTCACGATATCACAAAATTTAAATCCGATCATAGAGTCAAGGAAAATCTAAAAAATGGAAACTGCATAGGTTGTTTTTATATTGAATCACCTGCGATGCGAATGCTTTTGACCAAGCTAAAGGCTGAGGACTACTTGCGACTCGTAGCAGCTAGTTCTATCATTCGCCCAGGCGTCAGTAAAAGTGGAATGATGTCAGAGTATATTCTTCGGTTTCGCAATGAAGATCGAAGAGAACAAGCGCGGATGGCTTTACCGGAATTGTATGCGATCTTGGAGGAAACCTATGGTGTTATGGTTTATCAGGAAGATGTCATCAAAATTGCTCATATTTTTGCTGGTTTGAGCCTGGCAGAGGCAGATTTTTTGAGACGCGGAATGAGCTGGAAATTTAAAAAAAGAAATGAATTTCAACAAGTCAAAAATCAATTCTTCAATAACTGTAAGGAGAAAAACTACCCAGAGACCACTATTGAGAATATTTGGGTACAAATCGAAAGCTTCGCCAATTTTGCATTTTCCAAGGCTCACTCAGCGAGCTATGCCGTTGAGAGTTTTCAGGCTTTGTATCTAAAATCCTACTACCCAATCGAGTACATGGTATCCACCATCAACAATGGAGGCGGGTATTATCGAGCCGAATTTTATGTTCATGAAGCGCGAATGTGTGGTGCAGAAATTTATCCTCCTGACATTAATATCAGCGATGTTGTAACTATTGTCAGAGGAGTTCAAGTCTACTTGGGTTTCCAGATGATCAATGGTATGGAGGCAGAAACCATCCGAGTAATCTTGAATGATAGAAATCGAGATGGTGAATATAGTGGTTTAGTACATTTTCTTGAACGCACGAGACTTCCTTTGGAGCAGGTTATACTTTTGGTGCGAGTAGGTGCCTTTAATTCATTCAATGCCAATAAGAAAGAGCTTCTATGGCAGACGCACTTGTATGTCAATCCAAAACCAAAACCCAATCAAAATGATCTTTTTTATGTACCACAAGTTGAATATCAATTGCCTGTATTGTCGCATTCAAGCTATGACAATGCACTGGACGAAATAGAGCTACTTGGTTTTCCGCTCTGTTCGCCTTTTCTTCTGTTGCAGGATCCTTTAGCGGTCTTTACCAAATCAATAGACTTACCGAAACTAGTTGATCAACAGATTCAAATCATTGGCTATCTATGTTCCGCAAAGAGGACTTATACCAGCAAAGGCGAAAAAATGTACTTCGGAACTTTTATTGACCTCGATGGTCATTGGATCGATACGGTGCATTTTCCTCCATCTGCAAGCAAGTTTCCATTCCGAGGTCCAGGAGTTTATCTTATAACTGGGCAAGTCACCATGGAGTA